>JANNSA010000252.1:0-3606 GCA_031402115.1 Hyphomicrobiaceae bacterium
TGATGATGTCCATGGTCGCCATGGCGAGCCCGGCACCGTTGACCATGCAGCCAATGGTGCCGTCGAGCTGCACATAGCTGAGGTCAAATTTGGCGGCCTCCACTTCGGCCGGCGCTTCCTCATCGGTGTCGCGCAGTGCCAGGATGTCCTTGTGCCGGTACAGCGCATTGTCGTCGAAGTTGATCTTGGCATCGAGGCATTTCAGGTTGCCGTCGCCATCGACGATCAATGGATTGACTTCCAACATGCTCATATCCTTGGCCGTGAAGGCGCCATAGATCTGGCCCATCAGCTTGACGCATTGCTTGACCTGATCGCCTTCCAGCTTCAGGGCGCTGGCGATCTTGCGGCCGTGGAAAGGCTGGTAGCCCGTTGCTGGGTCGATCGACAGCGTCGTGATACGCTCGGGCGTGTCGTGCGCCACCTTCTCGATGTCCATGCCGCCTTCGGTTGAGCAGATGAACGCGATGCGCGAAGTCGCGCGGTCAACCAGCGCCGACAAATACAGCTCGCGCGCGATCGCGGTGCCTTCCTCGACAAAGATGCGGTTGACCTGCTTACCGGCCGGGCCAGTCTGGATGGTCACCAGCGTGTTGCCGAGCATCGCCTTGGCGTGCTCGCGCACTTCCTCCAGCGACTTGGCGATGCGCACGCCGCCCTTGGGCCCCGCCGCCGCCTCTTTGAACGTGCCCTTGCCGCGGCCGCCGGCATGGATCTGCGACTTCACCGCCCACACCTTGCCGCCGATCGCCGTCGCCGCCGCCAGCGCCTCATCGGCCGTGAACGCCTCCCGCCCTTGCGACAACGGCACGCCGAACGACCGCAACACGGCCTTGGCCTGGTATTCGTGGATGTTCATAAGTGGCTCCTGGCTCAACGGCTACTGGTCAACAGGCACTGGTCGCGCCCTAATGTTGCGTTTCGGCGAACTGCTGTGTTGCCAGCACTCCGGGCTAGAAGCATAGTCGCTGATTATCCCTGGCCGATCTGGAGTTCATCCGCTAAAATTGACCCTATGACAAGATTTGAAACGATTTCTAACATTACGGCGCAGCTGGAACGCGCATCCGACGAGGTGCTCGTTGCCGTGGCCGAGCAACTCGAAGCTGCACTTGATCCGATTCGACAACTTACGGCGCGCGAGTTGGCGCTCGTCGAACAGTCTAAGGCGGATTTCGCCCACGGCCGTGCATACACTCGGGCCGAAGCTGAGGCCCACGTCGAGCGACGGCTGGAAGAAGCGCGATTAGCGCGCGCTGCGGAATGAGGCAGGCGCGCTACTCCCGGACCTTCAATGATCAACTGTTCGAACTATTGAATTACGGTGAGGCTAGATTCGGTTCGCGAATATCCGCGCAATCGCGGGCGCGAGTAGCTGCGCGTGCATTTCATCTTTCACAAGAACGCCGACTTGGCAGATTTTAACTCCAAGGCCATTGATTGGTGATATCAATACAGGAGCGCAAGACTTCGGCGTCCTATCGCGGTGATAACTTTCCAAGTACCCACTAAATCTTTGTCCCGCTTCAGAGTGCTGGTGAGCATAGGCTTCAGATCGGTGGCCTTCGGCGCCTCGACACGCTCAGCCGACGACATCTCGACTTCAACAGCGTTCAATTCGATGGCGGGTCTTCCCCGTTTGATTGTGAAGGCTAGCGCTTCTTCGCATTCTGTTCTGGCGAAGCGGCTGACGATGGCGATAAGTACAGCCACCGCAACCAATGACACCATCAAGGCCGCGAGGATCATGACGGTATCGGGCCTTGCTAACGGATCGAGCGCAACTTCGCTTTTCCACCCAAAACCAACCTGACAAGCTCGCTTTGAAACTTCCCAACCACCCTGACTGCTCGTGCGTTGTCTTGGCTGCCCCCCAAAAAGCAGAAGCGAGCGCCATGACTAGCGCAGCCAGCAACGCCAGCAGCAGGCCCTGAAGCCAGACTAAAGAACGCATGACGACCGTCGCAGCGCGAAACAGAATTGTTGACCCCTCACGCCCCCAAGTTCGGCGCCATTTTCTGGCACGCCTCAACTAACCCCTTGACCGATTCCACCGACTGCATGAAAGCCGAGCGCTCGCGCATGTTGAGGTCGATTTCAACGATGCGCTCGACGCCGCCTTGACCGATCACCACGGGCACGCCGACATAGAGGCCTTTCACTCCGTATTCGCCGTTGAGATAGGCGGCGCATGGCAACACGCGGCGCTTGTCGCGCAAGTAGCTCTCGGCCATTTCCAGAGCGGCGTGGGCGGGGGCGTAGAAAGCCGAACCGGTCTTCAAGAGGTTGACGATCTCGGCGCCGCCATCGCGCGTGCGCTTGACGATCTCCTCGATACGCTGCTCGCTGGTCCAACCCATTTTCACGAGGTCGGGCAACGGGATGCCGGCGACGGTGGAGTAACGCACCAGCGGCACCATGGTGTCGCCGTGGCCGCCGAGCACGCAGGCCGTTACGTCCTCCACCGAGACTTTGAACTCCTCCGCGAGGAAGTAGCGGAAGCGCGCGCTGTCGAGCACGCCAGCCATGCCGACGACCTTGTGCTTGGGCAGACCGCACGAGGTCTGCAGCGCCCAGACCATGGCGTCGAGCGGGTTGGTGACGCAGATGACGAAGGCATCCGGTGCGTATTTCTTGATGCCGGCGCCGACCTGATCCATCACTTTCAAATTGATGCCAAGCAGGTCGTCGCGGCTCATGCCGGGCTTGCGCGGCACGCCGGCGGTGACGATGCAGACATCGGCGCCTTCCAGGTCCGCATAGGAGTTGGTGCCCTTCAGGCGGGCGTCAAAGCCTTCAACCGGCGAGGCCTGGGCAATATCCAAGGCCTTGCCGTGCGGCATGCCTTCTGCGACGTCGAACAAGACAACGTCACCGAGCTGCTTCTGGCCGATCAGATGTGCCAGTGTGCCGCCGATCATGCCTGAGCCGACAAGGGCGATCCGGTTGCGCGCCATGAGTGAACTCCTTCAACGACGTGAACTGCTGTTGTTGCCGTTGGCATAGCGCGCGCGCCCGGACCCGGCAACGAGGATCGCTGCTGCGTGCCAAACCAGCGGCGTTGAGGCGGTTCGCCGCGTTACGCAGGCTGGCCTCGGGTTGGCCATTGGCTAAGGTACAGCGACACCTAGTCTGGCCAAACGACGACCCCGGAGCCCGCCCCATGAAGCCAACCATCGCTCTCATCTATGTGCCCTATGACAGCGGCAAGGCTGGCGAACGCTGCGGTCGCGCCCCGTTGCGCGCGGCGGCGGCAGGCATCGCCGGGCGATTGCGCCAGCTTGGCGACGTGCGCGAACACATCATCATGCACGCGGGCGGCTACACAACGGAAGGCGCCACGGCCTTTGACCTGGCGCGCCAGCTGTCGCGCGCCGTCGCCCAGGCCCGCGACGAGGGCGCGTTTCCTTTGATCCTGGCAGGCGATTGCGTGGCGTCAGTCGGCGCGCTGTCCGGCATGGGCGGCACCCGTCCCGGCGTCGTCTGGCTGGATGCGCATGCCGACTACAACACCGCCGATAGCTCGGAAACCGGCTTTCTTGGCGGCATGCCGGTTGCCATCCTGACGGGCGATACTTACCGGGCGGCAGCCGCGACCGTGCCGGG
>JANNSA010000253.1:0-1680 GCA_031402115.1 Hyphomicrobiaceae bacterium
CCGCCGCTCGCGAAGAGCGTCATGTCGATCGAATACACGCCCGAGCAGTCGATGGTCGGCAGCGGAGAGCCGCCCGATGAAAGCGACGGCGTGCGCCTGATTGGTGCGGCGACGCACAACACACCGCCGCTGAAGGGCGTCAAGTCCTGGCCAGTGGTGCCGTAGAGCAACAGACCGACCTTCTGATTGCGGACGTTCGCGCCGTTGACAAAGAAACCCCAGCCAGCCGAGACGCTGGCGAGGCCGTCTGAGCTGATCGCAGGAAGGCAGCCGAGCGAATTTGTCTTCGGCGTGCAGTAGAGGGTGGGCAACTGGCAATCCCAGTGAAACGCTATGCCGCGAAATGTGCCGCTGGTGGGTGCGACGAACGTGGCGACCCCTGTGTTCGTGTCGATGGTGTACAGCCCGCCACCGTTCTTGATGCCCCACAACGTCCCGGTTGAGTCGAAGCTCAGGTCGTAAATCCAGGTGCCAAGATTTGCATCGCCCACAAAGGTCAGTGCACCCGTGATCAGATTCAATCGAAACAAGCTCGTGTTGATGAAGTCGCTGACGAAGGCCTCGCCAATCGGGGAAATCGCCAGTGCGGTCACGGTCTGAAGGTTCGGAGCGCTCAGGTTTGCGACCAGCGTCGCGGCACCCGTGGTAGTGTCGATCGTGTACAGACGATCGCCTAGTGAAGCCGTTGCATACATGACTCCAGTGGCGCGGACCACGTCACAACTTTTGGTGTTCCAGTTGAAACCCGTGCTTCCGATTACTGTACCGGCGGCCGTCATTGGATCGATGCGGAACAGGCGGTCAGGGTGGGCGTCGAAGGCTCCGTCGATACAGTACAAATTCACTCCATCGTCGCATAAGCCGCTCAGGACCTGGGCGCCGGTGATCGGAGTCGAGTTCAGGATCGCGCCCGTCAGCGGATCGACGACGAGCAGATTCGGCGGTAGCACCGCGTAGAGGACGTCCGCATCGGCGGAACTGGCGGCGAACGTAGTCAGCGCAACCATCCAGACGATTCGGTAGCGATTGTGGTTCATCATGGACCTCAAGGCCCAGTTGGCCAGATCACGGAAAGCCGGAAGTTCAGAAGGTACCCGGGGACCGACGCCGGGCAGAGAATCCTGTCCGGCACTCCCCATGGATACAATGGTTCGTACCACGCATTCCACTCTAGCACAAAAACCCGTCCGCGGAACACGAGGCGAGTCGCGATGGCTCACTGGGCGGCCAAAAAACTCCATGGTGAACCCTCAGGCAGCTCTAATTGGACCTTGCATTCGCCACCGTCGCGGCAGCGCGAGGTGGAGTCGTTCGATCATCAATGGCCTGAGTCCGCTAGGGTTTGACGACGCAGCGCACGCGGAGCGTGCGGGTTTCGGTGAACGGCAGTACGACCTCGATACGCTGGATCTGACTGAGTTTGCTGAGCACGGTGCGGGGGATGTTGCCCATTCCGGCCCGGCGAGTCCGTTGCAAGCCGTCTCCCGCTCCCCCTTCTGGGAAGATCTGCTCTCAGCTGACGCTCCGGCTTTGCATAAGAGAAAATTTTGTAATGGAAATCAATAGCACTTGCTTGAAATCTAATAGATGAGTTTCTATGTCTCAACAATCTAATTAGGATAATCTTATATATCTATATTATGTTCTTTATTTACATCTATAATTATTATTTGTATTTAT
>JANNSA010000254.1:0-8786 GCA_031402115.1 Hyphomicrobiaceae bacterium
CGTGACACACACCCGACACACACGGATGCGTCTCGACTTGTCGCTGTTCATCGGTATGTGTCGCGACGAATTTGCAGTAACAGATTGTTTTTATGCATTTTTCCACCCACAAAATGCGACGTGCGCTGACACACAGCGACACTCTGTCCTGCTTCGGGAGCAGGGGGTCGCAAGTTCGAATCTTGCCACTCCGACCAAACACATCAAAAACTTCAGTGTGGCGAGTTGACGCCCGCTTATTCTGGCGGAGCCGGACTGGCACGCTGGCACTTATGCGGGGGCACCGGGCAGGCGATTGATTTTGCGACTGAAGATCGCACAAGCGCCTGACATTCAGTCTGAATTCACTTCGCTGCCCACATAGCGGCGGGCTGGTCGAGTTCGAGGATGTAGAACGCGTTGCTGGTGAGTTTCTGCCAGCTGCCGGCTATGCCGCCAGGCCAGATGACGCGCAACTCAGCGTCGGGGTTCGAGCCGAGGCCGATATGTACCCAGCCGGACTGGCCGCCGGCATGGCCGCCGCCGACGGTGATTTCGCGGCGCTGCACCTTGTCGCCGCGCTTGATTTCAAGCCAAGCACCGATGGCGTCGCGGTTTGGCGCGGGCTGCCGCAGCTTCACTTGCACCCAGCGGCCGGCATTGCTGCTGGTGTTGCGCCACAGTTGCGCGGTTTCCCAGCGGTTGACTACCACCAGGTCAAGCCGGCCATCGAGGTTGAAATCCACCAGCGCCGCGCCGCGCGAGATCGCCGTGCTGGCAACGCCTGCCTTCGCCGCCGCTTCCTTGAACTTGCCGTCGGGCTGTTGCAGCAGCAGGTTGTTGGGGTCCTTGGCAGCGAAGTCCGGCATCTTGGCGACATTGCCCTTGGCGATGAACAGGTCAGCCAGTCCGTCATTGTTGACGTCGTCGAATTGCGCATGCCAAGCCGTGCTCGGCTTCAAGTCGGAGCCGGCGAACGGGCGATGCGCGGTGACGCCCTTGGCGAAGGCGACGTCTTTGTAGACCGGTTGCGGCGAGCCGCCTGGCGGAATCTCAGCCAGGGATTGCAGCTTGTTGTCAGCCATGCTGGTCAGGAAATATTCCGGATAACCGTCGAAGTTCAGGTCGCTGCTGGCGATGCCCATGCCCCAGATACGCAAGGGTTTCCAGCCGTCCTGGTCCGTGTAGAGCGCTGGGGCCTGGTCCACGTCAATGCGCCAGAGCTGCTCCTGGCCGCCTTCATAATATTCCCGGTCATTCGACACCCGCAAGCTGGGCGTGCCCGACTTGTTCCAGTCCGTGAACAGCATCGACAACGGGCAGAAGCTCGGTTTCAGGGGCACGGGCGAAGCGAACTTCGTTGTGGCTTGACCTGAAGTGGCGTCTGGCCGGTGTAGCCAATTGTCGGTGCACGAGCCCCACGGCGACATATCCTCGCGCCGGTCGACATAGTTGCCGATGGCGATCGTCGGCCAGCCGGCGCCGCGTTCCCAGGTCGCGGCCAGCGCTGTCGACCAGCCGTCACCGCCGTCAAAGCCCCAGGCCTCGTTGGCGCGCTCAAACTTGCAATCACCCTTGCCGCGCATCAAGACGTTTTGACCAACGCGCAGCAGCACGAGATCAGTGATGCCATCGCTGTCGATGTCGAGCGGGTATGCGCCGGTCACCTTGTCGAACGCGAGGCCAGCGCCTTGGGCGACAAACTTCAGCGCGCCGCCACGTTGGCTGGCGTTGCGATAGAACTTGGCGGGCGAGGCACCACCGGCCAGCAGCATGTCGGCAAAGCCGTCATCGTTGCAATCAAACGTCGCGACGCCGCCGCCGACCGTATACTCCCAGTCACCGGCAAAAATGCTGTTGATCCCGGCACTTGCGGTTTCTTCGGCATAGCTCGGGATGGCGACAGGACCTTCTGCGGCCGCTGGCATGATCAAGCCTGCGACGCCCATGGCAACAACGGCCAGCCGCACTGACAGCTGATGCATGATTTACTTCCTGGTCCGCAAGGCAACCGTGAATGCGCCGACGCAGCGGCCCTGATCAAGACCGCGCTCAATTGCCGAACGAAAATGGATGCCGCCATACAGCCGTGAAATGCCGGCTTCCTCGGCGGCAGCCCAGAAGCTTGTGTAGGCGCGAGACTTGATGCCATCGCGCTGGTGCGTCGCATCCTCGAACGCGAAATTGTCGCCGTAGAGGGCCGTCAGCACCACCGCCGCCGCGCCCGATTGCGTGCTGTGACCGCTTGGATATTCCGGGAAAGGCGGCGTGTTCAGGGTCGACTCCCATTTCGGGTCGATCAGCTTGCGGATGTAGGTGACGGGCCTCAGCAGGTTGACTTTGAATTTGGTGTCCCAGCAGCCGATGAAGGCGTCGGCTTCCGTCACGCCAAGGCGCATCAGGGTGTCGGCGCTCTTCGCCAGATCGACGTTATCACGCTCGAAAATTTGCAGCGCGATGGCGATCCAGTGGCCGGGCGGCGTCGGTGACAGCATCGGGTCGTCCGACCAGAAGCGCGCGGTGGCGCGTTGCTCTGGCGTCAGGTTCTGCTTGGTGTCGTAGACCTCAAGCGCCTGCTTATAGAACTCTGAGGCCTTGTCCTCGCTGTAAACTGGCGGGGCAGGTAACGGGCAGGCGGCGCCAGCCGGCATGGCAAAGGTGCGGTTTCTGCCCCAGTTCGGCAGCAGCGGCGCCTGTTGCTGGGCGACCAGACTTGTTGGCGTCCACATCCCGGCGCCCTTGGCCAGTTGATAGTCCAGCGGGAAGCCCATGTTCTCGATCACCGCGCCGCCGTCAGTCAGCGACCACGCTAGAACGTGCGCGGCGATGGCCTTGCCGTGGGCCTCGCTCAGCGCCACGACATCAGCGGGCACGCCGGCCACCACCTGAGCGCGCAATTTGGTTTCGGTGGCGGCGATGGCGCGCAGGCCGGTCGGGCCAGTATTGCTGAAGAACTGCTGCACGCTGGCTGCCAGCGCGGCATGCAACACCACGCCGTCGTCATAGACATGGCCGGGCGCGCGCGACGGCACAGCAGCCAGCCCCTTGAGTTGACCAGCCAGGCTTTGCATGTCGCCGGAACCCGTCGCCACGGCTTCATAAGCAGTGACGCCGAGATAGGCGAAGGAACGGCTGGCGACCGGCGGCGAATAGGTGGGCGTATGCCGCACCAGCTCAAGCACCAGCTTGTACCAGCTGCGCAGCGCCGCGTTGGCCTGCGCATTGTCAGCTTGCGCCGCTGTTGCCGAAAGCGACCCACACAGCGTCAGCGCCGACACCGCCAGCATGGCGACAAAACCGCGAACCGCACCCATGGCAACCATCCGAGCAATGCACCGTCTCATGAAGTTTCCGACAATTCTAAGCACAACCAAATTGTGCGGCTGTGCTGCTTCGCATCGATCCGTGCGCGGCGCTCCTGACTGGCGGGGCCTTGTTCAGGATGCGCCCGTGATGTCAGAGTGGGGCCGCGACGGCCATGCCCCGCCCTATGCCGCCTCGGCGAAGGCGCCGGGCCCCGGCACGGCACCGGGTGGGCACTTGCCGGCGATGATCATGCCGAGCACTTCATCGTGGGTGACGTCACTGACGCGGGCGGTGCCGACGACCCTGCCGTTTTTCATGACCGCCAGGCGGTCGGCGAGGTCGAACACGTCGTGCAGGTCATGGCTGATCAGGAAGATGCCGATGCCCTCGGCTTTCAACTGCTTGATCAGTTCGCCGACTTGAGCGGTTTCCTGTGGGCCCAAGGCGGCCGTGGGCTCGTCCATGATCAGGATGCGGGCGTTAAAGTGGATGGCGCGGGCAATGGCGACGGATTGGCGCTGGCCGCCGGACAATTTGCTCACCGGTTCCTTGAAGCGGCGGAAATTGGGATTGAGACGGTGCATGACCTTGCGTGTCTCGGCCTCCATGGCGGCATCGTCCAGCGTGCCCCAGGAAGTTTTCAGTTCGCGGCCCAGGTAGAGATTGGCGGCGGCGTCGACATTGTCGGCCAGGGCGAGCGTTTGATAGATCGTTTCGATGCCGAGCGCCTTGGCGTCGCGCGGATTGTTGATGGCGACTTCATTGCCTTCGACAAAGATCTGCCCTGAATCGCGCTTGTAAGCGCCGGATAACACTTTGATGAGGGTGGATTTGCCGGCGCCATTGTGACCGAGCAAACCGACCACTTCGCCAGGGTGGAGATCGAGCGAGGACCGGTCGACGGCCTTGATGCCGCCGAAGGCGATTGAGATATCGCGCATCTCAACGAGCGGTGTGGATGAGATTGTCATGGTGACCTCTGCTCACTTCACGCGACGGGAGTACATTTGGTCAAGCCAGACGGCGAGAACCAACACCACACCAACAACAATGTTCTGATAGGCGGCGGGCAGATTGAGCAGCGACATGCCCGAGACGATGGACTGCATCATCAAGGCTCCAAGCATGGCGCCATAGATGGTGCCGACGCCGCCGGCGAGGGATGTGCCACCGATGACGGCAGCGGCGATGACATACAGTTCGGACAGCAGCCCAAGCGCATTGGTCGCGGCGTTAAGCCGGGCCGAAGAAATGATGGCGGATATGCCGACTAGAGCGCCCATCAGAGCGAACACCTTGACGGTCATCCATTTGGTATTGATGCCGGCGAGTTCCGCCGCTTCCGGGTTGCCGCCAATGGCATAGACGTAGCGGCCGAACTGGGTGCGGGTCGCAATGAATGTCATGCCAAGGCCAACAGCCAGTGCGATCAGCACGGGCACCGAATAGCCGGTGTAGTAGATCAGGCCTTCCGTGCAGCGAACCACGGCCTCGCCCGCCATGCAGACGGCGCTGCCATCCTTGTTTTCAACACCGGCCGGGATGGCGATAGCGTTGGCCTTGGCATAATTCTCGATCAACTTGAAGGGCCAGGGGTATGAGGTCATCACCCATGTCGTGCCCACCACGGCCGCGCTGCCAAGCACTGCCATGAACACCTCGGCCCAGACTGGCCGCAAGGGGAACTTGAAGCGTTGGCGCTGACGGCGGCCATTGATGATGGCAAACAGAATGGCGGCGCAGACGACGGCCGCAATTACCCAGCTCCAGAAAGTTCCAAGCCAACTGATGGTGATGCCACCACCAAAAATTTCAAAGGTCTTGTCCATTGGGGCGACAGTTTCGCCCTTGGCCAACAGAAACGCCAAGCCGCTGTAAGCGATAAGCCCGCCCAGCGTGACGATGAAGGCTGGAATTTTTGCATACGCGGTCAACGCGCCGTTGGCGGCGCCAATGAACGCGCCCAGAACGATGGAGGCGACGACGGCGAGGCCCCAGATGACCGGACTGCCGACACCCAGATAGGGACTTAGTTGGAAGACTTGGAACACGCCCGCCGCAACCGCCACAAGGCTGAGCATGGAGCCGACGGACAAATCTATCTGGCGCATTACGATCAGCAGCACCATGCCCGTCGACATGACGGCTATGGATGAGGTTTGCACCAGCAGCGTCCAGAGGTTGCGCGGGGTCAGGAATGAACCGCCGAGCAGACCACCAAAATTGCCACGCAGAATGCCGCTGGCGAAGTCAAAGGCGCACCAGATCAAGACCAAGGCGGCAATCATGCCGAGCATGCGGGCATCGATTTCCGTAGCGCGGAAAAACCGGGTTAGCGGCCCTTCCCGCTGTAGCGAGGGGCCCTGACTGGATTGGGGTGCACTTGATTGCGGTGCAGGGGACATCATCGCCTCACGGAATCCGGCTTCTATCTAAAGAAAAACCGCGCCTCTCTGGCGAGAGACGCGGCTAATCATCAGTCAGGATCTAACGATTAGCAACCCGTTGCCATGCCGGCCTTCACGCCAGCGCAAGCCTGGTCCTTGGTGATGTGGCCGGCATCAATCGCGACATTGATGTTGGCCTTGGTGATCGGTGTCGGGGCGAGCAGGATGGAATTCATTTCCACTCCCTTCTTGCCGCCAGCAAATTTGGCAACGCCAGCGATCTTGTCGATCGCGGTGCCGTCAGCCAAAGCGTTGGCAGCTTCACCGGCAACCTTGCCGAGGTCCTTGGCATTCTTCCACACCGAAACGGTCTGGGTGCCGAGGCCAACGCGGTTGATCGCGGCCAAGTCACCGTCCTGACCACCGACCGGGATGCCGGCCATGCCCTGAGCGGTCAGCGCGGCGACAACGCCTGAAGCCATGCCGTCATTCTCAGACAGAACAGCGTCAACCTTGTTGCCGGTCGACGTCAGGCACTGCTCCATGTTCTTTTGGGCATTGTCTGGCTTCCAGCCATCCGTGAACGTCTCGCAGACGTTCTTGATCTTGCCGCTGTCGATGGCTGGCTTGAGCACTTCCATCATGCCCTGGAACAGGAACGTGGCGTTCGGATCGCCCTTGTCGCCCTTGATGAAAGCGTAGTTGCCTTCCGGCTTCGCCTTCTGGACTTCCTGGGCGATGATGCGGCCGACACCGACGTTGTCGAAGGTGATGTAGAGGGCATTCGGATCTTCGAACTGCACGTCATAGGCAATCGCCTTGAGGCCGGCGTCGTTGATCGCCTTGATTGACGGCAGGATGGCGTCCGAGTCGAACGCGACCACGAGAATCACGTCAACCTTCTGCGAGATCAGGCCTTCGATGTCGGCGGCCTGCTTCTGGGCTGAGCCCTGGGCATCGGTCGAGACATACTTGTTGCCGGCAGCTTCGACAGCGGCCTTGATGGCGGCTTCGTCAGTCTTCCAGCGCTCTTCCTGGAAGGTCTTCCAGGACACGGCGATGGTCTTGCCAGCGGCCAGCGCAGGCGCCGACAGCATAGCGGTAGCCGCTGCTGCGGCCAGGATCGTGGTAAGGGTCTTCATGAGGCGTAGTCCTCCCTGGAAATCAATCGATTGGCCCGTATGTCCGTGACTTCGCAGACCACCGGAGCCAGACGAACGCCGCCTTTTTTGATCGCAGGCGAGCGCCGACGGCGACAGTTGGCCGAAGCGATGTGAAGAGTCAATTGCAACAGCGCGGTGATTGTAAGGCGGCGAGCAAAAGAACAATCTCAATCGATTTTGCGGTAAGGGCTGGCCGGCTCCGCATCGCGCGATAGGCTCTTTGGCCGGCCGGATTACCAACCGCGAGCGCATCGACCGGCAATATCGCCGGAACCGGAGGATTTTTACGTTTGCGCCAGTTGCTCCATGTCGATCTGCGCTTGCTGCTGATCCTGCGTACGATTGTTGAGAGCAAGGGTTTGGCGCGGGCGCAGCATGCGCTGAACATGAGCCAGTCAAGCGTCTCGGCCAGCCTTGCTGAGCTTGAGGAACGCCTCGGACTTCGGCTATGCAATCGTGGCCGGGCTGGCTTCGAACTGACGGAAGCTGGCCGCATTGTCTACGAGGCCTCGCACGACCTGTTTGACGCGGTCAGCCGCTTCAGCGCCAGCACCAATGCGATCTCGGACGCGACGCGCGGCGTGCTCCGGATTGGGGCGGTGGATGCGATTGCAACAAATGCCAGCCTGCCGCTGGCCGATGCGCTCCGGCGCTTCAAGAAGTACTCCAAGAACGTGCTGGTGGACTTCCTCAATACCGGCCCGGAAGAACTTGAAGCGCAGGTCTTGCAGGGCCGCCGTGACATCGTCATCGGCCCTTATGCCGAGCGCTACGCGACGCTGACCTACGTGCCACTGCATGCCGAGCGGCAAACGCTCTATTGCTCGCGGCACCATGCGTTGTTCGAGCGTTTGGCAACGGTCAAAACTGCGGAAGCCTTGACCGGGCACGCCTTCGTGTCGCGGCGTTACTTGCATAGTTCGGACTTGCTGCGGGTTGGCTTGTCGGACCCGCGCGCGGTGGTCGACACCATGGAGGCGCAGCTGATCCTGATCCAGAGCGGCGAGTATTTCGGGTATTTGCCGGAGCACTACGCCGCAGCCTGGGTGACCAGCGGCGAATTGCGTGCGATCCGCCCGGACGAGTTCAGCTATGTCTCGCATTTCTTCGCGGTGTTCATCAGGCAGCGCATCCCCAATCAGCTGATCAAGAAGTTCATCAGCCTGCTGCTCGAGGAGTGCGCGCGGGAGTGAAGAGGCCAAGCCGGACGCCAATCCGCCCCCTCTCCCCTTAGCTACTTAAGCAAAGGGGAGAGGGCCGGGATGAGGGGCAGCCGCTTGCTCCGGCGTGCGAAGCAATCAAGTCTCTTGCCCGTGTCTGCCCCTCACCCCAACCCTCTCCCCATCGCGAAGGCGCGATGGGGAGAGGGGGTAGCCTCACTCCCGGAATTCCGATGGATGCTGCGGGTCTTGGTGGTGGGCCGTCCAGCGCTTCGCGGGTTAGGTTATCGCCGCAACGCGAACGGGTGAACGATGAACACCTACGACAAAGGCCGTCTCGATTTGCCGTTTGTCGGCATTTGCAGTTTTGGCAAGCGCCCGATCTGCACCGACTGGGACCGCATTGACGCCGATGTCGCCGTGCTCGGCGCGCCGCTCGACATGGGCACGCAGTTCCGTGCCGGCGCCCGCTTCGGCCCCCGTGCCATCCGCGAGGCCTCGACGCTGTTCTCGTTTGGCCATGGCGGCGCCTATGATCACGAGGATGACGTCGTCTATCTGCCCGGCGACAAAGTGCGCATCGTTGATGCCGGTGACGCCGACATTGTCCACACTGACCAGGCCAAGAGCCTCGCGAGCATTGAGTACGGCGTGCGCAAGATCCTCAAGGCAGGCGCTTTGCCGGTCGTGCTGGGTGGCGACCACTCGGTCAACATCGCCTGCATCAACGCGTTTGATGATCAGCCGCCGATCCATGTTGTGCAGCTCGATGCGCATCTGGATTTTGTCGA
>JANNSA010000255.1:0-27230 GCA_031402115.1 Hyphomicrobiaceae bacterium
TCTTATTGAGCTTCAGCTGATGGCCATTGCCGGCATGGTTGAACAGGCTGGCGGCTGAAGCAACGCTCAGGCGATTGGTTGTGTCGGCCGTGGCGTTGACACCAACCAAGGGCGTGGGATTGACCGAACCACTGCCACCGCCAGCCAGTGCAATCCAGGCCGCACCGTTATGCACGAGTGCCACGTCCTCATCTGCGATCCAGGCAATCCAGCCCTCACGCGGCGTGTAAAACGTCCAGCCGCCATCCTGATACGCCGCGACTTTGCCAGCCCGGCCTGTCCAGGCGCCAGTTGGCGCGGCGGCTATCAAATAGCGTGCGCCATCGGCCGGACTGACCGGTGGGGCAGCGAGATCGCGGTCAGCAACGCTCAACTGCACCAGCGCGTCGAGCACGCCGAGTGCTTCATTGTGCGTGACGTGCTTTTGCGCCTGCGCCGCTTCCATGAACGGCAGCGCGAGATTGGGACTGTCAGACATGACGGGTGTCCTCGGTGGGGAAAGGAGGAAGTCAGGGGTCAGATCCCAAGCGCGCTAGACTGTCGCCAATCCAGGCGTGCCGGGGCCGTAGAGCAGGCTGATTTGGGCGATGCGAATAGTGACGGTGGCGGGCGTCGCGCCCCAATCGGCAATCTGCTCTGCGGCCGTGTAGGCGACGCTGGTGGTGGCGGCGCTGAGGCTGCGTTTTACGGTTGCGCCGTCCATCACGTCGATCCGCCAAGCCTCGCTGGTTTCACCGAGCGGCACATCGGCGGGCAGCCAGGTGTCGCCGCCGATGCGCGTTCGCCGGACCCAAGACACCAGCACATCGCCGCCTACTCGCCGCGCTCTGATGCGGACCGGACTGTAGGGCCGTTGTGCGACGCCGATGAAGCTATGCCGCTCGATCCGGTAAGTTGCATCCGTGTACGGTTTGTTGGCCGGGCCGAAGCGCCAGTTGAGTGGCAGACCGAGATCGTCGCGTGACAGCGGCAGTCGTGTCAGCGACCCGTCGATCAGCACAAAGCGAGCGCCAGCCGGCAGTGACCCAACCATCGCGCCATCGGTGCCGCCCTGGCCGCGCAGCAAGCGGCTCAGCCGGTAGGCGCCAGCGCCGGTGAGTGCCACATCGCGGAACTGCAGCAGTTCCCAAACGCCAGTTGCGGTTTCCACTGCTGCGAGATTTGCGCCCGCCAGCAATGCTGTCACCGATGCTGATAGCAGCGCGCCCCGCGCCAGCATCACGTCAAGCGCGCCGCCCCGATCCCAGCGGCCTGTGACGCCAGCAGCCAGTGGCGCCGTGGTGACGCCGATGGTGGCCGGCAGCGAAGCCAAGGCTTGTAGCGTGTAATCCGTAGCAGCAGCCGAGCGCAGCACGGCGACGCCCCCCGGCCATGGGCTTTGCGTGGCGGCGAACCGCAGGTCGGCGGCGGCGTCGCTATCCGACAACAATGGCAGGTCGAGAAACGCCGCCAGCGCCGGGCCGAACACTTCCGGCAAGCTGATCGATGATTGTCGCGTGATCGCTGGAATGCCAGCAAAGCCATCTGGCTCGATCGATTGCAAATCCAGCGCCCGTGCCGTCCCCTCGGTCAGGCCGGTGACGCGCAACAGGCGGTCGATGCCGGCGTCGGACAAGGCCAGCACGTCGCCGGGCTCGATTGCCAGCCGGCTCGGCGGCAGCGTCAGGCTGGCGCGCGTGCGTGCCGCCCAGGCGTCGTGCAAACCGGCTTCGGCAAGCCGTGCGGCGGCCTCAGGCGTGATCACAATCGGCAGTTCGGCGACGGCGACGCGGGCGCTGCGCACGGCCAGCCGCTGGGCTTGCGCGGTGCCTTGCGCGTAGTCGTTGCTGGCGTCGATGAAGGTGTACTTCGCCGCCGCTGGCAGTTCAGTCTCCTGCCGCCGCGTCAGCCGGAACAATTCCGCGCCGGCGCTGGTTTCCACCAGGTCGTCACGCACCAATGTGGTGATGGCCGGAGCGCCGCCCCGATGCGCAAACTTGATCAGGCCATCGCTCTCGTGGCTATCGAAGAAGTAGGCCAGCTCCAAGGGCTGCAGTGCCGAACGGGCCGACATCACGCGATCGATGACATAGCCCTGCAACACGCCATCAAGGCCCGCCGCCGCATGGGCGCTGAAGCCATGATCGTCGAGGATGGCGCCGACGATTGCCGCCAGATCGCCGCCGCCGAGCCGGCCATTCAGCCAATGGCCGCGCTGCCAGTTGACGCCATCGGCCCAGACATCGGTGGCGTACGGGAAGGCCGGCCACGGCCGCGCGTCCCACGTGTAGGGGGTGATGCGGCTTGGATCGAGCATGCGCCCGCCATAGACGCTGGAAAGCGGATTGCTGGCGGCCTGAAAATCCGGATGCGCCGGATCAAAAGCCTCCAGCACCGCCTGCAGATAGCGGCGCTGCATCAGGTCATCGCGGGCGCCAGAGGAGTAGTATGGCAACGCCGACTCAGCGCTCTTGGCGTCGACAAACACGTTCGGCTGATTGGCGCCGCGCTCGACGGCGGGGCAGCCCAGTTCGGTCAGCCAGAACGGCTTGGATTGCGGCACCCAGGCGGTGGCGACGCCCGCCTCAATGCCGCCTGGCCGGTTGACATGAGCGGTCGCCCACCACGAGCGGATGTCCTTGAAGCGGAATACCCATGGTTTGCCCGCGCCATCGGTGATTGGCGTGCGGACCTGCGCCAGCCGTTTGGCGTCGCTGGCGTAGTACCAAGCGTAGCCCTCGCCGGCGAACAGATTACCCTTGAGGTAATCGAGATCATAGGTCGACGGCGCTCCAGCCAGTGCATCGAGATGGTCGCGGCCGTCGCGCCAGTCGGCCAGCGGCCAGTAAGCGTCGATGCCAACCGCGTCGATCGCAGGCGATGCCCACAGCGGATCAAGATGGAAATGCACGTCGCCCGTTCCATCGGCTGGCTGATGGCCGAAATATTCCGACCAGTCGGCCGCGTAAGTGACGGTGCAACCAGCGCCGAGCACTGCCTTGACGTCGGCGGCAAGCGCCATCAGCGCCGTAACGAATGGATAGGTTGCGGTCGCCGATCGCGCCGTTGTCAGGCCGCGCAGTTCGGAACCGATCAGGAAGCTTTCGACGCCGCCCGCCAGCTTGGCGAGATGCGCGTAATGCAGCACCAGGCGGCGATACGACCACTCAAGGGGGCCGGAATAGACTACTTGGCCCGTCGCAATGGAGAACTGCGCTGGCGTCGCTGAACCCATGAAGCTGGCGAGCTGCGCGACGGCGGCGGTGGTCTTGTCAACGGTGCCGGACTGGCCAGCGGCGGGGTGCAAGGCAATTCGGCCGCGCCACGGATAGGGCGCTTGCGCCGCACCTCCATAAGGATCGGGCAGGCCGTTGCCCGCCGGAATGTCCATCAGCACGAAGGGCGACAGAGTAACGCCGAGCCCGCGCGCTTTCAGGTCGGCAATCGCTGCCAGCACCGACGCATCCGACGGCGAACCGCCATAGGCGGGCTTGCCATCGCTTTGGCTGACCAGCGCCGCCGTGCCGCGTGTCAACCCAGCAACGCCCCACGAAACCGGCGACGTGATCTTGGCGGCGCTATCAACCTTCGGCCGGATCGTGCAATTGCCGACGCGCAAGTCATCGCCGAACCATGACACCACCAGCGTTGCCCGTGCCAGGTTCGGCAGGCTGGACTGCATCTGGTCGATCGCGACGGACCAGTCGCTGACGCCGCCAAACGCGTGCACGTTCTCCGCTGCGGTGCCGCCGAGGCCAGTTTCGCGCGTCACCGGCGTTGGCTGATAGGTGAACTCGCCAGCGCCCGGAATGATCGAGATGGCGGCGACGCGTTGCTCGAAGCCAGCGACCGGCTTGACCACCTCGAATGACAATTGTGGAATGCGGTTGCCGAAGCGCTCCAGCGCCAGCCGCTCGAACACGATGTAGGCGAGACCACGATAGGCCGGTGCGTTGCCGGCGCCCTCCTTGGCCTCCATCAGGCTGTCCGGCAATTGGCCGGCGTCGCCCGGGTGCAGGCGCCAGGTGACGCCGCTGAGGTCCAGCTCCTTGCCGTCGGCCCAGACACGGCCGATGCGCGTGACCGGCCCCTCGCACAGGCCAACCGCGAAGTTGGCAAAGTAGCGGTAGTCGGTGCGCCCTGTGCCCTCGCCGCCGCCAAGGCCCTTGCCGCTGCTGGCAGTGTCTGCCGCGAAGGCCTCTTCCTCCAGCTCGGTTGCCCAGATCATCTGGCCGCCGAGCCGCGCCGTGCCATACAGGCGTGGCATCGCCGCGCCTTCCGTGGAAGCCAGCACCTGCAGACTGGACAGCCGCGGTCCTTCGACTTGGCTGGATTGCCCCGATGCGCCAAACAGCGCCTGATCGATCGCCGCGCCAAGCAACCCACCGGCCGCCTGGCCGATCGCCGCGCCGCTCAGCGTTGCGCCGAGTAGCGAGATGCCAGGCAAGGCCGCGCCACCGAGAGCCGCGCCGATCGCGCCCAGTGCGAGGGTTGCCATATCGGGTGCTCCAGAAGTAAATCGGGGTCAGGCACTTAGCGCGATGAAGGCAAACGGGGTCAGGCACTTACGCGCTTGCGAAGGCGGTGAGACACGCCGGACGCCGTCAGCGCGCAAGTGCCTGACCCCGCCTCACTTGACCCCGCCTTACTGGCCGGGCAACCGAAACACGCCGGCGATGCGCCGCCGCCACCAGGGGCCGAGCGCCACCTCGCAGACGGGCACACCCTCCTGGGCGTGGATCAGCCGGGCATCGGGCGCGGCAAAGCCCATATGCTTGGCGACGCGACCCTCGGCCAGCCGGAAGATCAGCACGTCGCCGGGTTCATGCTGGCCGGGTTGCCGCTCCGTCATTGTGCGCCGCGCCGCCAGCAACAGGGCTTCCACCCCGGTCGCCTCGCTCCAGTCGCCAGTGTAGGGGCCGGGGGCTTCGGGCTCCGTGCCATACAGCTCGCGCCAGACGCCGCGCACCAGCCCCAGGCAATCGCAGCCGATGCCTTTGACGCTGGCGCCATGATGATACGGCGTGCCGATCCAGCCCCGCGCCGCGCTGATGATGCGTGCGGAAGTGACGGTCATCGGCGGGCTCCGTTGCTGTGGGGCAGTGGGCAGGCGGCGGGGCAAACGTTGCGCGTATCAGGCGACCGTGGGCCGGCGGATTCTGGCTTACGCGCGGGGCTGAGCCGTGATATGTAGCATGCGGTATATTTGAAGGAACGCATGCCCGACACAGCCATTGCCAAAGTTTTCATGACCGGCCGCAGTCAGGCGGTGCGGTTGCCCAAACAGTTCCGTTTTCCTGGCACCGAAGTGCGCATCACCCGCACCGAGCGGGGCATCTTGCTTGAGCCGGTCTACCAGGACGCAAACAAGCTTTGGGCCGCGATCGACCGGATCACCGGCGGCGAGTTCGAATTCGACATCCCGGAAGATAATGCGCTCGCACCAGAAGATCCGCTCGAGGTGGGCCTGACGTGAGGTTTATGCTCGACACGCATGTGGTTGGTGCTCTGCTAGTCGGAAACAAACTCGCGCAAGGGCAGTTTGGTCTGCATCTGGGCGCCATCGGGCTGTCTAGCATCCTGCTGTTTGAACTGCGCACCGGCTTCGCCAGGAGCCGCACGGCAGTGACGAATTTGCAAGCGCTCGACGTGCTTCTGAGCAGCGGCGTGGCAGTCGTTGCGTTCGACGAGAACGACGCCGGCCAGGCCGGCAGCTTGCGACGGAAGATGGAGACTGTTGGCAAAACGATGGGCGCGTACGACCTGCTTGTCGCCGCTCAAGCGCTCAGGTTGGATGCCATTTTGGTGTCGAACGATACAGCATTTGCCAGCGTTGAGGGCCTGCGCGTCGAAGACTGGGCAGTGTGACTGTTTCGCCGGCCGCTCTACGGTGCACGGTACAAACTGGCGCCGTCGTGGCGGGCGTCGTCGCGGTTGGGGTAGCGGCTGATGAAGTCGTTGCCGGGCATGTGCGGGTGGCCACGGAAGTTGACGCCGTTAGCGAACTTGGCCTTGCAGGTTGCGAACTGCTGATCGCAGCCGGCGGTGATCGTGAATGTGCTGCCGGGCCCGATGGCGGTGACCGGCCGCTGCCACAAGTCGAGCGTGACGCCGCCGCCCGAAACGCCATGCGCGCGCACCATTGCCTTGCGGCCAGCATCGGCGCCCGAAGTCCAGGTCAGCAGCCCGCGCGTGAACCAGCCGGTGGCATAGCCGGCCAACCCGCTGACTGTCAGCCGCTGCGGCAGGGGCGATGTGAGCACCGCGCCAGTCCCTGTGTAGGCCGCGCCATTGAGCGTCACGCCGCAGCGCGCATCGCCGAGCACGGCGTCGCAGGCATACTGATAGGTGCGGCCCTGCTGCTGCTGCAGATAATGCGCCAACCCACGCACTTCGGCCGTGAAGCTGGCGCCACCATGGCCGATCTCGCCCAAGGAGCCGCGCCGTAGCAGCACGCGCCCCGCCGGCGCCTGCCAATTGACGCGCCAGATTTCCACGCCGGCGTCGTCATAGACGCCGTTGGCGAGGTCCTCGGGCGTCAGCCGGCCAGAGGTCAGCGCGCCCTCCACTTCCAGATTGTCGACATTGCCGCCAACCGTTTCGCGCACTTCCGTCGCCGTGAAACCTGTCGCCGCCTCAAACGTCGTGCCGTCAAATGTCAGGTCACGATCGTGGTCGGTAAAGCCGAGCCGTACGCCATCAGCGCGCGTCAGCCGCCAGCAGGTGCACAGCGTCGTGGTGCCGCTGTCGAGGTGTGCCTGCAGCGCTGGGGGGATGATACGCATGGGGGTGCCTCAAGGTAGAAAACAGGCAGCGGTTGGCGGGCAGCAGGCAGCGGGTTGCGGTTGTGGACACCTACTGCTGCCGGTCTTCTGCTGCCTACTGCAGCCTCACAAATTCCGCTGCCCACGGGCCAAGGCGCGCTGCAGCATGGCGGCGATCTGGGTCTCGGATTGTTTGAAGCCGGCGACATCGGGCGTGCTGATGTTGAGTGTGACAATGACCGCGCCGCCGCCGCCCGATGTGCGCACACCGAGCCGGCCGTCGGAGCCGCGCGCCAACGGCATAATCGCCTCGGCGCCGCGCTCGCCGGCGATGCCCCGGCCGCCGCCGCCAAGCGGAAACGAGATCGGCGAACTGATCACGCCGCCTTGCGCGAACGGTGTCGGCAAGCCGCCCGCCTTGCCCCCGAGCGGGCCCGAAAGCAGTTGGTCGAAGATCGATCCGAGGCCCGCCTGCAACGGCTTCAGTGCTGCACCAAGCGCCAGGCTGGAGAAGCTGAGCGCCAGCGATTGTACAACATCGTCGAGGCCCCGGCCCTTGACCGCGACCTGCTCGAAGGCGTTGACCAGCCGCGCCGCAAACTGATCGCCGAGCCGGCCGGTCTCCTCCAGCGCTTGCCGCAACGGCTCGGTGTCGGCGGTGACGCTGACGGTTGGCTGGTTCGGGTCCGGCATAGTGGGAGCTCCTGTAAGCAATTCGGGGTCAGGCACTTACGCGCTGGCTCAGGCTCGCCAAGCGGCCAGTGCACGGCAACGCGTAAGCGCCTGACCCCGCCGGCCAGCCAAACGCTCTCAATCCGGATGCCGCTGCATCAACGCGGCCAGTTCGGTGCAGCTCGGTGCCGGCGCCTGCGGCCGTCCATAATAGCCAAGCAGCGCCTGATCCAACTCACGCGGCGTCATCGCCCAGAACTGCGCCGGCGGCAGTTTCAACACGCCGAGCCCGAACGCCATGGCGTCAGCCCAGGCGAATGGCGGGGTGAGTGGTGAGTGGTGAAGAGCTTTGTTGGCCAAGGTGCATTTTCCCACTCACCACTTACGATCTCACGCCCTTACAAAGGTCGCTGCCAGAAGCCGCGCGACGATGTCGATGAAGCCCGCCGCGCCGCCGTCGACTTTGAAGCTGGCGACAGCCTTGTCATCGATCGGGTGGCCACCGGCGCGCAGGCCGATGCCGAGGATACGGATGGCGTCTTGCGCCGACAGCCGCCCCGTTGCGAACCGCTCCGCCAGCGCCAGCATATCGCCAACGCCGAACGCGCTTTCCAACTCCGCCAACGCCCCCAACGTCAGACACAGCGTGTGCGGCCGGCCATCCAGCACAGCTTCAATTTCACCGCGATGGTGATTGGGCATGGGGTGGGCTCCAATAATTTGGGTTCGGAGTTCGGAGTTCGGAATTCGGATGTCGGATGTCGGATGTCGGAATTCGTTCTGGGGTTTGCGTTACTTCAATACTTTAATACTTCGTCCGACATCCGACATCCGACATCCGACATCACGCCGCCGTAAACATCAGCTCGCCCGCTGACTCCAGTGTCAGCTCGAATGTCACTTCGGCATCGTGCTGGCCGGCAAGGTCCAGCCCGGTGATCTGGAACGGACCTTCCACTGTGCCGAAGTCGGGGATGATGACTTGCCAGCGGCGGATCTGGCTGGCGAAGAACACGGCGCGGATCGCCTCGTCTGACGCCGCGTCTTTGAACAGGCCGGTGCCCGACAGCCGCGCCGAACGGATGCCGGCCCCAGCCAGCAATTCGCGCCATTGCCCGGCGGATTCCGTGTGCGTGATGTCGACCGTGGCGGCATTGAAGCCGATCGCCCGCGCGCGCAAGCCCGCCACCGTGATGAAGGCGCCGGCGCCGCTCTGGTCAATCTTCAGCAGCAGGTCGCGGCCTTTTTGCGCGGACATGGGGCGGGCTCCGTTGGTGGGGGTGAGTGGTGAGATAGGGAGTGGTGAGATGATGAGTGGTGAAGTCGATGGGCGCGCTTACGCCACTCACCACTCATTGCCTCACCCCTTATTCAGCTTCCGTCACTGCCCGGAACCGGATCAGGCCGTGCATGATGTCGCCGTCGGTCTCGCGGCGGGTCTCGGCAAAGTCGCGCGTCAGGTTGATCAGGCGGTGGCCGTTGAGGGCGAAGCTGGCCTGATGCAGGCTGGCGCGGATCGCCTCGACAAGGGCTTCCACAGCCTTGCGCTGATCGCCGCCGCCCCAGGCATGCAGCGTCAGCACATGCTCGTCGCCACGGTCGCTTCCAGTGCTCCAGTCGCGCGTCACCGATTGGCCGAAGGTGACATAGGGATAGGCTTGGCCATGCGGCGCGCGATCGTAAACGCGGGGACCGCCGAGCAACGCCGTCAGCGTCGCGTCGGCGATCAGCCGGGCATGCACAGCGCTCTGCAGCGCCCAAGTCGCGGTGGTCATGAGGGGCTCCAGGGAAAGGGCAGTTCGGCAGTTAAGCAGTGGGCAGTAGGCAGTTGGGCAGTGGCCGGCCGGCGGTAGCGAATCAGTTCGAACTGCACAAGTTCACTGCCGACTGCCGACTGCCGACTGCCGACTGCCGACTGCCGACTGCCCGCCTTCACACCCGCACTTCGACGATCGGGATGCCGGGTACGGAACCCGCAGTGAATTGAGCCAGGTCGATTTCCAGGCGGTCGGTGTCGAAGCGGGCGGGCACGTCGAACTGGAAGCCGGCAGTGATGGCGGCGCCGGCAGCTGGCGTGTGTCCGGCCAGGAAGGTGATCTCGCCGGTCACGGTAGTGACGGCAAAGTGCGTGCCAGCAATTCGCGCCGCGCCATTGACCGCCACCAGCACCGTGCCGTCGACTGGCTTGGCAATGCGGCGCTGCCAGGGGGCATGAACGCTGCCATAGGTCTTGATCAGCGCAAAGCTGACGCGCGCGCCGTCGCCCGTGCCGATCGCCTGATCGGTGGCCGCCACCGCTTGCTGCGGCGGGCAGGATTTCCAATCGGCCGCGTCCTTCCAGCGGAAGCCATGCAGGCGGCCGCGGCGCTCCTCAAAGAAAGCGATCACGGCGTGCAGCTGGTCGAGCGTCTTGACGCCTGTGCCAGCATTCCAGCGGCGGCGCGAATCCGCCCAGCGGCTGTTGCGCTCCTCGGCGCCCGAACCCAGCACAACGATCTCCGTGCGCCGTTCTGGCCCACCGCTGGCGCCAAGCGCGATCGCCGTCGGGAACCGGATTTCGTGGAAGGACATGGCAAGGGTCTTTCAGGAGAAAGCAGTCAGAGCCCATCGCAAACGCGCGGCGTCGGCTGGCGCTGAGATCGCGAAGCCCAGCACCTCACCGCGAGCGCCGCCCGGGGCTGCTGGGCTTCGAGATCTCAGCCCAGCCTACGCTTCGAGGTCTCAGCCCAGCCTATGTGCGTTCCTCGCAGGCGCAGTCGAGGAAGCGGCCGGTGCCGTCGCGGTCGGTAATGGCCAGGATGATGAAGACGCGGGGTCCGAGCCGCAGCTGATGCGCCGTGGTTAGGCCGATGTGGGCGCGGATGGTGATGGTATGCGTGGTACGGGCGCGGAACGCGTCGGCGAGGAACGGCAGGCCGCCGCCGCCGCCGCGCAACGACCCCCAGGCCCGGGCGATCTCGGCTGAGCTGGCAACTGCGCCGCCGCCTTCGTCGCGCACGATTGTGACGGCCTCGATCGCAAAATGGTGGCGCAGCTGGCCAAGAGCGTCCGCCATCACAGTCTCCATTCGCGGTACGGCGCGATCAGGTCGAGCGCGGTTGCCGGCGGCATCGGCGCGGCCAGGCCCTCGCGGTTTTCGAACAGCGCGGCGACGCTGACGAGCAGCGCCTGCCGGATCGGCTCCGGCACTTCAGATGCCAGATCGCCATGGCCGGCGGTGAAGGCGATCTCGATGCCGTTGGCGGCGCGGCCCGGCCGTGGCCAAGCGCCGTCAGTGCTGAGTAGGCGGGCCGGCATGCTGACCGCGTCGAGCCAGTAGGTTGCGGGCGCCAGCGTCGTCGCCACATGGCTGGCGTCGAATAGGCGCACGGCCGCGATGCTCCGCACTGGCGGCAGTGGCAACGGTACCGCATGGCCGCCGGGCCACGCATCCAGCCATAGCGACCAGCTTTGCGTGATCAGCGCCCGGCCGAGCCGACGCTCCAGGCTTTCACGCGCTGTCGCGATCAGCTGCGATAGCAATCCGTCCTCGTCAGCCGTGCCAAGACGCAAATGCGCCTTAGCCTCGGCCAGCGTTACGGGCTCCAACGCCGGTGGTGTGGTGCGGATCAGGGGCATGGGGTGCCTCGGTAAGGTGGTGAGTGGTGAGTAGTGAGTCGTGAGTGGTGAGGTTAGAAAGGGGAGGTCAAAGATGCGCTCGCCACGAGCCCAACTTCACCACTCACGACCTCACCACTCACGAAGCTTACGACCTCAGCTGACGCCGAACTTCAGCAGCTTGATCGCGGCGAAGTCCTGTACGCCGCCACCGACACGCTTGGTGGTGTAGAACAGCACATAGGGCTTGGCCGAGTACGGGTCGCGCAACACGCGCATGCCGATCCGGTCGACGATCAGATAGCCGCGCGCGAAGTCGCCGAACGCCAGCGAGAAGCTGTTGGCGGCGATGTCGGGCATGTCCTCGCTCTCGGCGACCGGGAAGTTCATCAGCGACGGTGCGCCGCCAGGCGTCAGCGCCGGTTGCCACAGATAGTTGCCGGTGGTGTCCTTCAGCTTGCGGATTTCCGACTGGACGGCGCGGTTGACCAGGAAGGTGCCGTTGGCGCGGTAGCCGGCCTTCAGGCTGTAGATCAGGTCAATCAGCTTGTCGGACGGGTTGCTGGCGGCGAAAGCGCCCGACGCGCCGGTGGTGATGTAGCCGAGATTGCCCCAGGCCCAGCTGGCATTGGCGATGGTCGGATAGTCGAGCACGCCACGCGGCTTGTTGATGCCGTCGCCGGTGACGAACGCGGTGCCCTCCTGTTCGGCGAAGGTGGCGCGCACTTCCTCGGCGATCCACTCGTCGATGTTGACGGCCGAATCCTCCAGCAGCACCGGACTGGCGGCCGGCATGGCGTAGAGTTCCATGGTCGGGAACGACAATTCGGCCAGCGCCGCGTTGCCGGTTTGCGGCCGCGCCGCCGTCTCGCCGACCCAGCCGGCTGAGAACGCGGTGGTCGAGAACGGCTTCTTGTAGACGTTGGCCGAGACTTGGCGGACGCCAGAGATGGCGCGCATCGGCGAGATGGCGCGCATCATAGCGGTCACCGAGGCCTCGATTTCGGGTGGTACGGTGTAGCCGCCATCGGCGCCGACCGAAACGCTCAGCGCCCTGGTCTCCAGGTTGGCCAACTGGCTGGCATCGCCGCGGCGGATATAGGTGTCAAACGCCGCCTTGTGCTGCAGGCGGGCTGGCGTTAGCGGGCTGTGATGGCCGCTCAAATCCGGCCGCGCCGATTTCAGCGCCAGCGCGTCGAGCGTGCGCTGTTGCGTATCAAGCACGCGGCCGATGCGCTCGAGCTTGTCGCTGGTTACCGCATCGGTGCGGCCATGCCGCTCCAGCTCGGCGATGCGGGCGTCGTTGGTGTCCTTGAACGCTTCAAAGGTCCGGCGCATGGCGTCGTGGCCGTCGTGCAGTTCGGGCATTGGCAGCAGATGCGCCTTGGTCTCCAGGGTGTCGGGTTCGTGCATGGCAGGTCCTTTCGGTTGCAGGCGGGGGGAAAGATGGCGGTGGGGCATCTGCCCCCTTTCCCATGCTGCATGGGGAGAGGGCTGGGGTGAGGGGCAGCTGCACGGGCGACGCTCGTTGCAACGGGCACTGAGCAAGCGGCTGTCAACACCGCCGTCATCCCGGCCCGCGCCGGGATGACGGCGGCGGGAGTTGCGCGAGGCGTTCGATGAAAGTTAACGTGATGCGCCTGGTTGGCGACGCGCCGCCAGGGTCTGCACCGCCTTCCCGACCCGCGCGGCGGGCTGCATCGGGAAGGTGACGATGGAGATCTCCCACAGGTCGATCTCGGTGATGCGGCGTATGCCCGCGCGCGGGTCGCGGCTGGTACGGATGGCCCGAAAGCCGATGGACAGGCCATCGAGCGCACCAGCACGGATCAGCGCCGTGACTTCGCGGGCACGGCCCACATCGGGCAGCAAGCGGCCGCGCGCATAAAGACCGCGGTCATCTTCCAGCAAGTCAGTCCAGACCCCGATCGGCTCGGCGGGATCGTGCTGGAACAACATGCGCACGCCACCTGCGCCGCGCCGCGCCAGACTGGCCCGGAAGGCGCCGGGCGCGATCACGTCACCAGCCAGGTCCGCCATGCCAAACACCGCCGCGTGCCCCGCGAACAGCCCCTCGGGCGTCACCAGCCCCGGCGCCAGCGCCACGGCAGCGCGGAACGGCAGGATGCTGCTGGGGGTGGGCATGAGTGGCTCCAGAAGTTAGCCGGGGTCAGGCACTTAGCGCGCTCCACCGGAGCCCGTAGCTCTACCAATTGCGCCAGCGCGCTAAGTGCCTGACCCCGAATTGCTTGACCCCGAATTGCTGGCAGCCCCATAGCCAACCGCCGCGCGCTTCTCGTCGGTGGTCAGGAATGCCGCCGCGCCGATGCGGGTCCACAGCGCTTCACGTTCGGCGGAGAGGGCGTCCACGGCGTCGAGATCCGGGGCGAGCCGCAACGGCCCATAGGCCGGCGCCGTCCAGGCGGCGAGCGCGTCGAGGGTGCGTGTTACCAGCGGCAGCACGGTCTGCCGCCACAGGCTGCGGTTGGCTTCCTGGTAGTTGGCAAAGGTGTTGTCGCCCGGGATGCCGAGCAGCATCGGCGGCACGCCGAGCGCCAACGCGATCTCGCGGGCGGAGAGATTCTTGGCGGCAACAAAGTCCATGTCGGCCGGTGACAGCGCCATCGGCCGCCAGTCGAGGCCGCCTTCCAGCAGTAGCGGCCGGCCGGCATTGCGGCCGCCTTGAAAGTTCTCCGCCAGCTCGGTTTTCAGCCGCTCGAACTGTTCGCGCGTCATGGTGCCGTCGCCGCCGCCATAGACCAATGCACCCGATGGCCTGGCCGCGTTGTCAAGCAGCGCCTTGTTCCAGGCCGAGGCAGCGTTGTGGATGTCGATGGCAGTGGCGGCGGCCTCCAGCGGGCTGGCGCCATAATGATCATTGAGCGGATGAAAAAGTCCCACATGCAGCACTGGCCGCATGCCGGCCAAAGTCTCGCCGCCGATCCGCACGGTACGGCCGTCCACCGTGTAATCATGCGCCAGCGGCCGGCCATCGGGACCCGGCACCACGGCGATGCGGTCGGGGCGCAGCACGTATAGCTCGCGCAATGCGTCGCCCACCGCGACGGCTTCCATATAGGAATTGCCGGCGACCAGCAGATGGCCGTACCAGGCCTCCAACAGATCAACGCGGGTCTGCGTCGCGTTGGGCCGCGCCAGCAAGTCCAGCAGCGGATGCGTGGTCAGCTCGGCGTCGCCCTTATACAGCAGCAGCGGCACACTGGCGGCAGCCTCCGCCACCATGCGGACGCAGCGATGCACGATGGCGTTCTGCAAGTAACCCTCGCGCGCGAACGCCGTCACATCACGCGGGCTCCAGACCGGCTGCCCGGTCAGCTGCACCGAGACAAGCGGCGCAGTTCGGCTGGCGCGCCGGTCGATGAACCGCGCGATCGTGTCGAGGAATGTCGGCATGGGGGCCTCATGGGTGAGAACTACGGCTGTCGGATTGGAGATCGGGTGGCCCCCCCGCCGCCGTCATCCCGACGCAGGTCGGGACCCTTGCGACTCTCAATGCATTATTCGCTCAAATTGTTGCACGCGCGTGCCGCATGGCTCGCGACCCATGTGCGGCGCCCCGCAGGGGTCCCGGCCCGCGCCGGGATGAAAGCAGTGGATGGCGTAGGCTGGTTGCCTGACCCCGGTTGCAGCCACTAGCGCTGCGGGAACGCATCGGCTGGCAGGTCCTTGTTGCAGATCCAGTCGATCTCGGACGTGCGGCCGCCCTCGGTCTCGATGAAATGCTTGACCGCCAGCCAGGCCTTGGGAAACGGAATATACAGGCCAACAGGCATGGGGTCATTGTGCAGAGTGCGCGTCCATTGCTGCAGCCGGCTGGCGTCGCCTAGTGACGAATAAGCCGGCTCACCGTATTTGTGCCAGATCAAGAGGACGCCCAGATCAGGATCGCCCCACAGTTTTAGCTCCACGTCGATGCGTTTTTCGTTAAACAACAATTCTTCGGTGCCATCGATGCCTTCGAGCCGAAATCCAGCAGAATCATTTCCACTATCGAAAAACCACTCGTTTCCCACTGTTGTTATGAAAAAAGGTTGCAACTGTTCTAGTGAAGGCCAATTGTATCCACGAAAAGGCCCAAAATTGCAATACTTATTCATGGGCGTAACCTTGGCAAATATATTTCCTGATCCAAAAAATCGACGATCGTGAGATCTGGACTCCCAAGTTTCTGAATCACTTCAGGCAGAACCTGCTCACACGAGTAACAGAGTTTACGATCGATCTTGAGTCGAATTTTCTGACCTTTGAGTGATCCATTGAAGTTACGGGCAAGACGAAGCAGGCTGGTAACTTCAGCGTGATACAGTGCATTGTTTGGTATCCAGCCAAGATTGTCCGTAGCCATCACTTTGGGTTTTTCAAGAACCAGCGCCGCACGCATCGCATCGGCATCCGTCCGATCACGCTCCGTGTAGTCCGATGTATCGGAGTTGACGCCAAACAGAAAGCTCCCATCATCGAGCGTTGCCAGCGCCACGGTACCTTCTGCCTTGGAAGTAGCTGGACCTTCTAGCGCTGGCATGCCGCGCCAGACGCGGAAATGGTTGGTGTCGACAGACTCCCGGATCGGTTGAAACAGCACCGAACCGCGATCGAACGCTGCGCGTGGCGACGGCGCGCCACTGTTGCCGCCAAATCCTGAACGGGTGATCTCGCGCAGCCGGGTTTCTGCCGCCAGGCGCATGCCCTGGTAGCGGGCGATGTCGCCTTCCGTCGTGTTCGGCGTCAGGCTGGCTGCGGGCCGCCAGCTTGGATCGTAACGGTGCACTTCAGCAATCGCCGCCCGCGCATCGATGGCAGCGAACTGTGAACGCAATTGCACGGGCGCTGGCGCCCGGATGCGAGACGGGTCATTGACGCGGCGCGGTGGCGTGGCGGGCGTTCGCGCATTGACGGGAGCCGGCTTTGGCCGCAGCGGTTCGCCGCTACCATCATCCGACCATTGCCCGCCATCACCATTGCCAGCCGGCACCCTTGGCTGTTGTGGATCGAAGCGGCGCTCGAGCAAGGCGCAGCGTTCCAGTGCCACCATCACGCGCGTCGCCGCGATCTACCAGCGCAGAGCAAGGAGCTGTTGCTGCATGTGGCACTCTTGGGGATTGGTGAGTTGGGGCCGGGCGCGGTTTGTGGACGGACGATGGCACGACCCTGAGGCGGGGACGGCGCGCGGCGCGCCCGGCTACACCCCCCGCAACCTGGGTGTCTTGCGGGCGAGCATCAGGTCCGTGAGTGCCCAGACCAGGGCGTCCATGCGGTCGGGGCTGCGGCCACCTTCGAGGCCTGCGGGGCCATAGGCACAGAGCTGGTCTTCCAGTTCGGGGAAATGGCCGATATGGGCGACCTGGCCGCGTTCGTAGAGAGCAGCGACCGGTTCGGCGCGCAGCCACTTGCCGCGCGTCGCGTGCACTTTACGGACGGGGATGTGTGGTCCGTCACTGGCGTCAGATGCCACCTGGCGGATCAGCATTTCCACCAATTCGCCGCCCTGATTGACCTCGGCGACGATGCGGTCGGCGGCAAAATCGTGATAGGCGGCGACGGCGGCGCGCGCCCAGGTGGCGGGGTCGTGGCCGCGGATGGTGCGGTCGGCCAGCACATAGGCGCGGCCGTCGGCGCCGAGCGCAGCAATGACGATGCCGCAGGCGTCGGCGCGGGCGCCGCTGGTGACGGGCGGGTCGACGGCGACGACGGTGCGGCGTAGCTCCGGCGCAGTGGCGACGCGCGCCCGCTCGAACCAGCTACGCTTCCACAGCGCGTCATCGAGATCGTCGACCAGTTCGCCGTCGAGTTCCTGACGGCCAAGGCGCGAGCCGCGATAGCGCTCCTCAATGGCGGCGATGAAGGCGGGTGACAGATGCGCGCGGTTGGCGGCAGTGGCGGCGCGGCTGATCACCGTATCGGCCGTCGCCAGCAAGCGCTTCAACAGCGGCATTTGACGCGGCGTCGTGGTGACCACCTGGCGCGGCTGCTCGCCAAGGCGCAAAGCAAACTGCAGCATGTCCCAGGTCGCCTCGGCGTGATGCCATTTGCACAGCTCATCGCACCAGGCGGCGTCGAATTGGGGGCCCCGAAGGCCATCAGGATCTTCCGCCGAGAACAGGTGCGCCGTCGTCCCGTTGGGCCAGGTCAGCAGACGGCGGCTGGCCTCGTAGGTGGGGCGCTGCGCCGCCGGGTGGATAGCGAGCAGACCCGACACGCCCTCTACCATCACGGCGCGGGCATCGGCATGGCTCTGGCCGATCAGCGCGATGCGGCGTGGACGGCGGCCCCGGCGCCGTTCGGTGGCAAGCTCGCGCACCCATTCGGCGCCAGTACGGGTCTTGCCGGCGCCACGCCCGCCCATCACCAGCCAGGTGCGCCAGACCGCGGCGGCTTCGGCGGCTGCCGGTAGCAGTTGGTCGTCGCGTGCCCACAACGGCCAGTCGAAGCAGTGCCGCTCGAGTTCGCCAGGCAGAAAGCTGGCAATCAGTTCAGCCGTTTTCCCAAGTCTGACGCAGCCGTTCAATGCGTTCCGCAATCTCAATACGCCAGCGCTCGTCATCGTCATCGGCCTCGCTGCTGGCTTGAGTGGTGGCGGCATTGGCCTTGCCCGCGACCGGCATGTTGAGGCTGGCCCTCACGATGGCGGCCTTGCTGGAGACCTGCTCAAGCCGGTCATGGCTGCGCAGCATCGCTGCCGCCAGCCGCTCCTGGCGTTCGGTGTCGCGGCCCTCGCCTTCCGGCTTGGCGGCTTCCTGTTCAATGACGTCGAGTTTGCCTTCCACGATCAGCCTGAGCCTTTCTTTGAGAACCAAAAGGTTGGTGAGCGGCCCCGGCGGCCCGGTGTCGGCGAGCAGATGCCGCTCCTTGCGTCCGACCCAGCCGTGGGCTTTGCGCATTTTGCCAATCAGCACGACGCTGACGCCGAAGCGCCCGGCGATGTCCTTGACCAAGTCGTTGGTGCGTTCGTAGGCGATCCGTACCGCCATCCAGTCGATCACCGCCGGCGGCTTGCGTGGGAGCGCGCGCTTGGCGCGGATAGGCTTGGCCGCCTTTGCCATGATTGCCTCGTGGAGGAGTTGTGACAACCGCGCCGGGAGCGAAGGGCCTGTGGCCGTATCGCACCAATCGCCGGCCGTCGCTATGGTGTGGCACGCGTCGCGGCTAGGCTGCAACGGCTGTGCCCGGGGCCTGATGCTGCGATGCGGCCCAATTGGCTTTTCGTACCCGACGCTGCCTGCCCACTTTTCAGATCGTGACTGAACTGTGCCTGATCAGCGTGTCGCTGTCAACGAATACTTTTGAATATTTCGCGTTACTTGGCGTTACTTATGGATCGATGGATCCTCGATAATGAAGTTCCAGATGTTGTCTGGTTTGATACCCGTTTCGGAGCGGGCGAAGGCGCGCACGGAGATGCCGGCCTGGTGCACGGTGGCGGGGTCGCCCGATACCAGCGGATGCCACCACAGCAGCTCGCGACCCTCGTCGACCAGCCGGTAGGCGCAGGTGCCCGGCAGCCAGTTCAGCGTGCCGATCATCTCAGGCGTGAGCTGCACGCAATCCGGCACGTGGTCGCGACGGTTGGCATAGTCCTTACACTGACAGGTGCCGGTGTTGAGCAGCTTGCAGGCAAGCCGCGTGTGCAGCAGTTCGTCCGTATCCTCATCAATCAGCTTGATCAAGCAGCATTGCCCGCAACCGTCGCACAGGCTCTCCCATTCCGGCTGGCTCATCTCAGCCAGCGTCTTGGTGCGCCAGAACGGCTCGGGCGGTGCTTCTGGCGCGGGCGGTGGCGCGGGGCGTTTGCGGGTCACAGGCCGAACCGGCTCCATAGCGCGCGGGCCTCCAGCGTCGCCAATAGGTCCTCCGACAGGCTCGGGCGTTGCATCGGCAGGCCGCCGCTCAGTCCCGGCAGGCCAAAGCGGCGGAACCAGCCGCGTTCGCCGCTGATCAGCTTCAGCTCGACCTTGTCGCCGAACAGCTCGCGCATCTTGGCACGGACATCCGACAAGCCGTCGATCAGCCCCAGATCACGGGCGCGCGGACCCACCCAGAAGGCGCCGGTGAAGATGCCGGCATCGGTATCATCGCGCAGCCGGGCACCGCGCCGCTCGCGCACCAAGGCGATGAAGCTGTCATGCACGTCGCGCTGCAGCGCCTTCAGACGCGCCACGTCCTCGGACTTCTCGGGTTGGAACGGATCGAGCGACATCTTGTTCTCGCCCGAGGTGTAGACGCGGCGCTCGACGCCGAGCTTGCCGATCGCCTTGTCGAAGCCGAAGCTGGCACTGATGACGCCGATGGAGCCGACGATGGAATTTTCATCCGCATAGATCTCATCGCCGGCCAGCGCGATCAGATAGCCGCCCGAGGCCATCACGTCCTCGGCGAACACATAGACGGTCTTGCCGGTCTCCTCGGCGAGCGCCCGGATGCGCTTATAGATCAGCCGCGACTGCACCGGCGAGCCGCCCGGCGAGTTGATGACGAGGGCAACCGCCTTGGCGCGCTTGATGGCGAACGCCTTGTCGAGCGTGCCCGCCAAGGTCGCCATGGCCAGCCCCGGCCGGAGCGGCGAGCTGATGCCGATCGCCCCCGACAGCCGCACTACCGGCACCACCGGGTCCCGCGAGAACCACCCCATTGCCCAACCCATTCCTCAAACGCCGCCAGCGGCACAGTTGTTGACTATATAGCAGCATGCGGCGATTCCGAGAGGGTGGCGTTCGATAGCGGCCGCGATAGCACCGGATTCAACCATGCTGACACTCCTGTCATGCGCCGGCAACTCAGTGCCAGGATTGCGGCTGACCCTTGTCAACCCGCCGGCGACGGTTCATCCAGAACCGGCCAGAACTGGCCTGCCAAGTCAACAACGCTGGGGACAGGGAACGTGGGGATGAAGGTGCTGGTGGCGGCAGTTGGGCGCTTAAAGGCGGGGCCGGAGCAGGCGCTGGCCGAACGCTATCTGGAGGCCGCCAGCAATTTCGGGCGTCAGGTCCGACTGGGTCCGCTGACCGTTGCCGAAATGCCCGAGAGCCGGGCTAGCGACGCGCCAACGCGGTGCGCCGACGAAGCCCGCCGGCTGTTGAAGCTGACGGCTGACACGAGTGTCCGGGTCGTCCTGTCGGAACAGGGCAAGTCATTGACAAGCCAAGAGTTTGCTGACTGGCTCGCCGCGCGCCGCGATCAAGGCTGTGCCGCAATGAGCTTCCTGATCGGCGGCCCCGACGGCCACGGCGACGACGTTCAGAAGGCGGCCGACTTGACGCTTAGCTTAGGCCCCATGACCTTGCCGCACGGTTTGGCGCGGATTGTGCTACTGGAGCAGCTCTACCGCGTCGCCACTCTGCTGGCGGGGCATCCCTACCATCGCGCCTGATGACCTTGTTCGACAGCCCAAACCAAGAAGTTGCAGCATTCATCTCCTCCGCCACACAATATTCGCCGCAATCGTGGGCGACCACAAATATTGTCTCGCTCGACGAGCCTCCTAGAACTTTGGCCAGCAAGAACCCTCCGACCGTGAACAATTGCCGCTTCGCCCTTGCCCGCCTGGTTTTGCTGCTCACAGTGGCGCTGGCAGGCCTTGGCTCGGCACCGGCGCAGAGCCTTGACGAGCAACCTGTGCTGGCACTGGACAGCCAGGCGACGCCACCGGTGCTGCCGATTGATCCGGCTGGCTCGAACGCTGGCCCGATCTCCGGGACGGAACCGGTGGCGGAGCAGAACTGGCAGGCCAAAACCACGCCCGACACGGCTTCCCCAGCCGATGCGACCCGCAACAAGCTCGGGGACGTGCGCAAGGCCAACGAGAGCAACCGCCAGCAGGCCAATGCGCTCGACCAGAACCTGCGGCGGCTGGCGCGGGAACAGGAAGAACTCAAGACCAAGCTGATCGAAACCGCAGCCAAGGTTCAGGAGGCTGAGGCGACGCAGACCCGCATCGACGGGCGCATCGCCGAGCTCAGTGTCCAGAGCACGGGCCTGCGAACCTCCCTCAAGTCGCAGCACGGCGTGCTGACCAAGCTGCTTGGCGCGCTACAGCGCATGGGCCGCGATCCGCCACCAGTGATGATCACACAACGCGACGATGCGCTGAAGATGGTGCGCAGTGCCCTGCAGTTATCGGCGGTGTTCCCAGAGCTGCGCGACCGGGCGCTGGACCTGGCTGGCAAGCTTTCACAACTCGACAAGAACCTAGCCGAGTCGAAGTCGCAAAGTGAACAACTGGCGGCCTCGCGCAAGCAGTTCGGCGAGGATACGGTTCGGCTCGCTGGCTTGCAGACCGCCAATGCCGCCGATAGGGACAAGGCAACGATTGATCTTGGTGACATGCGCCAGCGCATCGAAACCGGCATGCGCGATGAGGCCGACCTGACCGGCGCGCTCAACCTTGTGGTCGCCAAGGTCGAGCAGATGCCGGCCTTGCGATCGACGCTAGGCAAGTACGATCAGGAATTGAAGGAAGCGCCGCCCGCTGCGGCTGAGACCGATGAGCCCGCGCCACCGGTTGTGGAAACCGCCGCGATTGTCAGCCGGATCAAGCCGGCTAAGCCGTTCGAGCGAACCAAGGGCCAATTGCGGCTGCCGGTGCAGGGAAGGCGCCTGTTGAACTTCGGTGATGTCACCAAAACCGGTATCAGGCTCAAGGGCCAAGCCTATGCGACACGGCCCGGCGCCCAAGTCATTTCACCGTGCGATGGCTGGATTGTGTACGCCGGTGAGTTTCGCAGCTATGGACAGCTCTTGATCATCAACACCGGTGGGGGCTACCATGTGCTCCTGGCCGGACTGAACCAGGTTGACGTGACGATGGGACAATTCGTGCTGGCGCGGCAACCTGTCGGCAAAATGGGTGCCAAGCGGCCAACGGCCAGTTCAAGTTCAGGTGATCAGACGACCGACTCGTCACCCCTATTCTACGTTGAATTCCGTCATAAAGAACAACCGATCAATCCTGCTCCATGGTGGAGCGACGAGTTAGCAAAGGTCCAGGGATGACACGCAAGCCCGAAGTTGCATTCTGGTCGTTCCTGGCCCTGTCCGTGATTGCGGCGGGGACCACGGTGTTCAACGTCACACGCGGCCAGAGCGCCACCAACTCCAATACCGAACTGTACAAGCAGATCGATCTGTTCGGCGACGTGTTCGAGCGGGTGCGCAACGACTATGTCGAGAAGCCCGATGACGCCAAGATGATCGAGTCGGCGATCAGCGGCATGCTGACGTCGCTCGATCCGCACTCGTCCTATATGAGCGCCAAGAGTTTCCGCGATATGCAAGTGCAGACGCGTGGCGAGTTCGGTGGCCTGGGCATCGAGGTGACCATGGAGAACGGCCTTGTCAAGGTCGTTTCGCCAATCGACGACACGCCGGCACAGAAGGCGGGCCTCTTGTCCGGCGACTTGATCTCCGCGCTCGATGGTGAGGAAATTCAAGGGCTTACCTTGGAGCAGGCGGTCGACAAGATGCGCGGCCCGATCAACTCGACGATCAAGCTATCGATCATCCGCAAGGGCAAGGACGCGCCGTTTGACGTGTCGGTGACGCGTGACGTCATCAAGATCCATCCGGTCAAATCCAATGCCGAAGATGACGTGGCTTACATCCGAGTCAGCTCGTTCAATGAGCAGACGACGGATGACCTGAAGAAGGCGATCACCGACCTCAAGGGCTCCATCGGCACGAAGCTGAAGGGCTACGTGATCGACCTGCGCAACAATCCGGGTGGACTGCTCGATCAGGCGATTTCCATGTCGGATGCCTTCCTCGACAAGGGCGCCATCGTCATCACGCGCGGCCGCAATGATGAGGAAACTCAGCGCGCTAACGCCCGCGCCGGCGATTTGACTGACGGCAAGAAAGTCGTTGTACTGATCAATGGCGGCTCGGCGTCGGCATCCGAGATCGTCGCTGGTGCCTTGCAGGACCACAAGCGCGCCATCATCATCGGCACCCGCTCGTTCGGTAAGGGCTCCGTCCAGACAATCATCCCGCTCGGTGCCAACGGCGCATTGCGACTGACGACGGCGCGCTACTACACGCCGACGAACCGCTCGATCCAGGCCAAGGGCATCGATCCTGATACCAAGGTCGAGATTGATGTGCCCGAGGACGTCAAGAACCTTGAGAAGCAGATGCGTGGCGAGGCCAGCTTGCGTGGCCATCTCACCAACGCTGAAGGCGAGGCTAAGCCAGAAGAATCCGGCTCATCATCCTTCATACCGAAGGAGAAGGACAAAGATAAGCAGTTGATATATGCGCTGAATTTGTTGCGTGGTGTGGAACAGGCACAGACTCAGGCGCCGGCTGCTGGTAAGGCTGCGGTCGAGCCGGGCAAGGCCGACGCCAAGACAGTGCCGAACTGATCCGGCACCAGATCGCGGCTGGCTGATCGGTCGCGATCTGGATTGCGGGCTGGTAGGGAAGTGATGACATGGGTGCCTTGAAAACGACCTTCGTGCTGTTCCTGCTGCTATTGGCAGGCGCGGTGACGTTCCTATCCGTCGGGCCGGACCGCATGGCCGGCGAGCCGTTCCAGATGGTCAAAGTTGAGCCTGTGGATTTCGAGAAGCTGGTGGCCGAGGCGCGCGCCGCCGAAATCGCGCTGCGCAACCAACAGGCCCAGGAGCAACAGCAGCAGCAGGAACTCATGCAGGCGCAGCCGCAGGTCCTGTCGCAACAGCAAACCAATCCGCAATTGCAACAGACTGCGCAACCGCAAGCCGAACCGACGGGGATGGCGATGGGGCTGGATGTGCCGCCGGTCACTGGGCAAACACCCCCGTCCATCAAGATGGATCCCAACGCCGGCATCACTGCGACTGATATGTCGCTCGCCAATTGAATGGCGTTGCTCGGTGACAATGCTAGAAGCATTGGGCTAGAAGCACTGGGCTAGAGACGCTAGCAGCGAGGCGACATTGGCCTGGTTGCTACTTTGTGCTTAAAGGGCGCATGGCCAAATCACATCCATCGCCGCCGACGGCCTACCGCCCGTGCGTCGGCATCATGCTGTTGAACAAAGCGGGTTTGGTCTGGGTCGGCCATCGCTTCGACGAGCCGAACGACGAAGGCTCCGGCGAATGGTGGCAAATGCCACAAGGCGGTATCGATGCTGACGAAGACCCGCTCAAGGCGGCGTTCCGCGAATTGGCAGAAGAAACCAGCATTCAGCAGGCTGAGTTGATCGCCGAAGCCCCGGCTTGGCTGCACTATGACTTACCCGCCCACCTGATCAGCCGCTCATTTAGCGGCCGTTATCGCGGCCAAACGCAGAAGTGGTTTGCCCTGCGTTTCCTCGGCGAGGATCATGACATCAATGTGCACACGCCGCTAGGCGACGTTGCCGAGTTCGACGCGTGGAAGTGGGTGCCGATGCATACGTTGGAGACGATCATCGTGCCGTTCAAGCTTGACGTCTATCGGGAAGTGGTCAGGGTCTTCGGCCATCTCGCAGATCAGTCAGTGGCATGACCAAATCCATGCGTTTTGAACACATCGTTTTCGATTGCGACGGCGTGCTAGTTGACAGCGAGTCACTGTCGATGGAGGCCGATGTTAGGCTGCTCAAGGAGTACGGCGTCAGCGCCAAAGGATCCGACTTGATGGCCCGGTTTGTTGGCCGCACCTGCGAGATCATGTGGCAGGAACTGGCCGACCAGCACAAGCTGCCGTTACCGGCGGACTTCAAGAATTGGTACGAAGACCGGATGACCCGGATCTATCGTGACGAACTGCAGATCGTAACGGATGTGCAGGCAATGCTGGCGGCGCTGCCGATAGCTGCCAGTTGCGCCTCTAACAGCACGCGGCGCATGCTGCGGCTGAAGTTAGACGTGACGGGGCTGGCGCCGATCTTTGGCGACCGGGCTTACAGCATTGACGACGTGGCCAATCCAAAACCGGCGCCGGATCTGTATCTGCACGCCGCCCATACTGCCGGAGCCGATCCCCAGCGCTGTGTCGCCGTGGAGGATTCGCGCGCCGGCGCCACTGCCGCCGTTGCCGCTGGCATGACGGTGCTCGGCTTCATCGGCACCCACCACGACCAGATCAAGGCCGCCGCCGCTTTACGCGCAGCCGGCGTCGTTCACGTGTTCGACAGCATGTCCGAACTGCCGGCATTGTTGGACGATCTCGGCCGGCAGTCATCAGTCGCTTGAGATTGGCCGGTGTCGCATCCAGTCGCTGAAGCTGCCATCAGGGTCCAAAGAAACAGGACGTCGGCACCCAACAAAATCGCACAACCGCATTCGAAGTGATTCACGTGGTGTGCTGACTGTCCTAACCGCTGCAAGCCCCCCTGCGGCATCCTGGGCTTAGGGAGCGGCGTTGCACCGTCCATGAGCGTATGTTAGACGGCAGCCGAACAGAAGCTGGTGGCTGTGATCCGCCGGCATGCAATCATTGTGTCGCGAGCTATGGACTGATTGCCGCCCGGACCATGGGCGGCAACCAAGCGGGGGCGTTGACTTGGCAGGCGAAGACTCTGACGTTTCGGGCGTGGCCGGGCGCTATGCCACCGCGCTGTTCGATCTGGCGCGTGACTCGGGCAAGATCGATACGGTCGCCAATGACCTGGCCAGCTTCGGCCGGGCGCTGACGGAAGCTCCCGATTTGAACCGGCTGGTGCGCAGCCCGGCGATCTCGGCGGCCGACCAGGGCAAAGCTCTGGGTGCCGTGCTGAACCGCATGGGTGCTGATGGCCTGACGCAGAACTTCCTGCAACTTGTAGCGCGCAACCGCCGGCTGTTCTCTGTGGCCGACATGCTCAAGTCATTCGACACGCTGGTGAAGCGGCACCGCAACCAGGTCGCCGCCGAAGTCACCTCGGCGCAAAGCCTCAACGACGCGCAAGTTGCGCAGCTGAAGCACACGCTGGCCGAATCAACGGGCCGTGACGTGCAGCTCTCGCTCAAGGTCGATCCCGCCATACTCGGCGGTTTGATCGTCAAAGTGGGTAGCCGCATGATCGACTCATCGCTGAAAACCAGACTGAACAATCTCAAGTTCGCCATGAAAGAGGTCCGATAATGGATATCCGGGCAGCCGAAATCTCGTCCATCCTGCGTGAGCAGATCAAGAACTTTGGCCAGGAGGCTGAAGTTTCCGAGATCGGCCAGGTGCTGTCGGTTGGTGACGGCATCGCACGTGTCTACGGCCTCGACAACGTCCAGGCTGGCGAGCTGGTTGAGTTCCCCGGCGGCATTCGCGGCATGGCGCTGAACCTAGAAGTCGACAATGTCGGCTGCGTCATCTTTGGCGACGACCGCTCCATCAGGGAAGGCGATACCGTTAAGCGCACGCGTTCCATTGTTGACGCACCGGTTGGCAAAGGGCTGCTCGGTCGAGTGGTCGACGGCCTTGGTAATCCGATTGATGGCAAGGGCCCGATTGTTGGCGCAACGCGCCAGCGCGTCGACGTCAAGGCGCCCGGCATTATTCCGCGCAAGTCGGTGCACGAGCCGATGTCGACGGGCCTCAAGGCGATTGACGCGCTGATCCCAATTGGTCGCGGTCAGCGCGAGCTGATCATCGGTGACCGCCAGACCGGCAAGACTGCGATCGCGCTCGACACGATCCTCAATCAGAAGTCGATCAATTCCGGCACCGACGAGGGCCAGAAGCTCTATTGCATCTACGTTGCGATCGGCCAGAAGCGCTCCACCGTCGCCCAGTTCGTCAAGGCGTTGGAAGATCGCGGCGCCCTGGAATACTCGATCATTGTCGCAGCTACCGCGTCCGACCCAGCGCCAATGCAGTATCTGGCGCCGTTCACGGGCTGCGCCATGGGCGAGTACTTCCGCGACAATGGCATGCACGCCGTCATCATCTATGACGATCTCTCGAAGCAGGCCGTCGCCTACCGGCAAATGTCGCTATTGCTGCGCCGCCCGCCAGGCCGCGAAGCTTATCCGGGCGACGTGTTCTATCTCCATTCCCGCCTGCTCGAGCGCGCCGCCAAGTTGAACGAGGACAATGGCCTTGGCTCGCTAACGGCGCTGCCGATCATTGAAACCCAAGCCAATGACGTCTCGGCCTACATCCCGACCAACGTCATCTCGATCACCGACGGGCAGATCTTCCTCGAGACCGACCTGTTCTTCCAGGGACAGCGTCCGGCCCTCAACGTCGGCATCTCGGTGTCGCGCGTCGGCGGTGCTGCCCAGGTTCCGGCCATGAAGCAGCTCGCCGGCACCATGCGCCTGG
>JANNSA010000256.1:0-28991 GCA_031402115.1 Hyphomicrobiaceae bacterium
CGCCAAGCTTGGTTGCGGTCGCGGCAATCTCCAGGCCAATATAGCCGCCGCCGATCACCACCAGCCGGTATTGGCGGCCCAGCGGGGCGTTCAGGCGCGCCTGTAGGACCAGACACTCGTCGATGGTGCGCAGTGTCATGACATGGCTGAGTTCGGCGCCGGGCAGCGGCAAGGGCCGAGCGCGGGTGCCAGTGGCCAGCACCAGGGTCTGGTAATCGAGATGCTCTCCGGAAGCCAGCTGTAGCCGCTTGGCGCCACGCTCGATGCTGATGACGCGCTCGTTCAGACGCAGGTCGACGGCGTCCGTGTCATAGACTTCGCGCAGGCGCAGGATCACGGTGTCAATGCCGACTTCGCCCGACAGCAGCTTCTTGGACAAAGGCGGGCGCTGATAGGGTAAATGCGGCTCATCACCAATCAACCGGATGCCGCCCGTGTAACCCTCGGCGCGCAGCACCGTCACGAGCAGCCCGGCCGCATGCCCGGCCCCGACAATGGTGACGTGCTCGCTCATCGGCTGGTTCCTGCTGAGGTTCGACCGTATCGCTCCAGCTACTCCCACGACGTGCATAGGCCGTCCAGTGGCTGAGCGGTAGGCTGCGGCAAGAAAGACGAGGTCAGGCACTTTTGCGCTAACGCAAGCGTGCCACATTCAGCGCTCGATGAAAGCGCATAAGTGCCTGACCCCGAACACCGCCGCTCGATCACAGCAGCGACCCCGCTGCGAGCGGCCGCTGCAAATCTGGCCCCTCCGCCCGCGAGCTGTTGACGGCCTTGCCGACCTGGATGGCTTGCAGGAAATCGTCGGGCGCTGGCTCCAGCAATTGCGCCACTTCGGCCGCATCATGGCCCTTGACGTCGAGCCAGGCGGCGTGTGCGGTCTCCGGCAGGATGACCGGCATCCGGTCGTGCACGGTGGCAACGACGCTGTTCGGGGTGGTCGTCAGAATCGCCATACTCTCCAGTTCACTGCCGCCGGCATCCATCCAGTGTTCCCAGATGCCAGCAAACGCGAAGGGCGCGTTGCTGCGGCTGCGGAACAAGGTCGGCCGCTTGTCGCCGGCTGGCCCTTGCCATTCATAGAAGCCATCGGCCGGCACCAGGCAGCGCCGGTACTTCAGCGCCGCCCGAAACGACGGCTTTTCCAGCACGGTCTCAGAGCGCGCGTTGATCAGCATCGTGAACGTCTTGACGTCTTTGACCCAGGACGGGACCAACCCCCAACGCACCAGCGTCATCTCGCGCTCACCTTTGTGCCCATGCCGCACGATGACCGCCGGCTGCGACGGCGCAATGTTGTAGCGCGGCGGAAACTCAAAGCCATTGCTGGTGGCGAACGTCGCCCGCACGGCTTCATGCGGCGAGGTCAAACTGTATCGGGAACACATCAGCGGGCTCCAAGCGTACGACGAGAGCCAGCTCTCTCTATGAGGTCACGGCGACACACAAAGGATGATTGTTCCGACATCGTCACCGCCATTAACCTCTCGTTGGTGACCGCAGCCTATATCTATCCACAGCTTGCTGGAAGTTGCTCGAACCGTAGCGAGTTGAGCTTGCATCCCGGCAATGCCGCGTTTTCCGGGCGTTGCAGCCAATCCCCAGCGTGGCGGATTGGTGACAGTGGTGTCGAATATCCCCTGCAACCCTGAAGGCAGCTTTGACTTAGGCAGCGGTGCTCGACTATTCAGGGTCAACACCAGTCGAGTCGCCTGGATGTGTTCCGGAGTTTCCGCCCGTTGGCGGACGTAGAGCGTAGCTCACCGGTTTGGGCACTCGTTAGTTTAATCCATCCGTATCCGTAGTGTGGCGTGCGTTGTGTCCGGACCTCGGCGTTTCTGCGCTTGAATTTGCGCGTTTCGCCCTGCCCGCCGAGAGCAGCCGCGTGTCAGCGCGTTGCTCCAATGAAACTTGGAAACGACTTCACGTGGAGATGGATATGATCGGGGGACTGATGAAAACGGCCAGTCACGTCGCCATCGCTGCAGCGGCCAGCATGATTTTGGGCGGCGTCTATATGACCCAAGCTCAGGCAGCTGACCTCGGCGGTGATTGCTGTGCAGACCTTGAAGAGCGGGTCGCAGAACTTGAAGCAACGACGGCACGCAAGGGCAATCGGAACGTCTCATTGACGATTTCGGGCGGCGTGTCTTACGCCTTGATCGCTTGGGACGATGGTTTTGACGACGACATCAACGTCATCAATCCAGACACCAACGGCAATGGTGTCAACCTGGACGGCAAGGCAGCAATCCATTCTGATCTCAGCATGGGTTATGCCATTCGACTGGACCTTCGTCGCGGCAATCCGTTCGATGGTCCCGGCACAGACGTTGATGGCGACGGGTTTACTGATCTTGGCTCGCTGCAGAACTACACGGCTGATCAGTCGAACAACTTCACTGTCAGCCAGCAGTTCATCTTCCTCGAAAGCAAGTCGGCGGGTACCCTAGAATTGGGCTTCCGCAACGGCTCGTACAAGTCGCTCAATGACGGTGGCATCGATCTGTCCGGCGCCGACTATCTGAGTGCTTCGTCGGGCCGCGCCGGTGGCTTGAAGATCCGTGACACCGTTTCTGGTCTCGGCGGCATCTTCAACAACAGCAACGCTAAGGACTGGTACGATGTCATCGGCAACGTCGGTGGCGCTAAAGACCTGATCATACGCTACAACTCGCCAACGGTTGCCGGCTTTGCGATGTCCGCCCACTGGGGTGGCGACGACAGTGCCTCGATCAGCGGTGCTTACGGCGGATCGTTCAGCGGCACGGATGTGGCTGCCGGTATCGCCTACGAGAAGTCAACGACTCGTTCGTTGTCTGACATCGACAATGAGAAGTTCATGGTCGCTGCGTCGATCTACAACTCCTCATCGGGCCTGTTCTTTACCGGTGAATACAACATCGGCTACACGGACATCGTCGGCAACGACGACACGACCGTTTACTACCTCAAGGGTGGCTGGCGCAAGAATGTCACCGGTATGGGTGACTCGATTGTCTACCTTGCCTACCTGAATGGCGATGACTTCACCCAGGGCGTCGAAGCTCAGGCGTGGACCGTCGGTATGCAGCAGAACATCGACAAGGCCAACTCTGCCTTCTTCTGGGCCTATGACAACCGTCAGGTCCTTGAGGGTGACTTCCTGGCTGGCTGCGACAACAACAGCTGCGGCGATCTCAGCACCTTCACGCTGGGCGCCAAGATCAGCTTCTGATCTTGACTTGATACTGCACTGCAAAAGGGCGTCCTTCGGGGCGCCCTTTCTGCTTTTGCGCCGTGGCTGCGTCTGACTTCATAGCGCGAGGTTTGTCCGGCGCTAAAGTCAATCAGTACAACACGTGAATCACTGCGCGTGCGGTTGTGCGGCGTCGTAGGGTGCGAAAGGCGGCTTCGCCGTATCGTACCAGAGGCTGGCGCCCACGGCTTGTCCCGGTGCGATACGGCCTGAACAAGGCCTCTCGCACCCGACACAGTCGCAACCCAGTTGTGCGGCGGCGTAGGGTGCGAAAGGCGCCTTCGCCGTATCGCACCAGAGGCTGTTGCCCACGGCCTGGTTCGGTGCGATACGGCCTGCAGAAGGCCTTTCGCACCCTACACGTTCGCAACCCAGTTTGCTGGTACAGGCGCAGCGATTATTGATCGAAGTGCCCTAAGGGGGGGCAGTCCCCGTTTCTAAGGCCAGCGCCAAGTCAAGCACGCGGTGGTAGATCGCGTCGACCAGTGCATTGGCTGCCGGACCGCTTCCGGTAGCAGTCCGCGCCAGCACTTCCAGCATGACGCCGGCATTGACTTCCAACACGGATTCGCCAGCTTCCGTGGTCACGACGTCAACCGAGGCAAAGCGCAGGCCAAGCCCGCGCATTGCGGCGCGGGCGAGACCCAGTCCTACGGTTTGCTCAAGGCAAACCGGCGCGAATGGCACCGCGCGCGCACCAAGGCCGAGATTGTGCCGCCATTGCAAGGGCACCCGCTCGCCTTTGGCCGGCACCGCGCCCGGCGTGACGCCGTCCAGCATCAGTTCTGGAGCGACGCCGCCGGCGCGCATCAATTCGCCAATCGTACGCTGGCCGTCGCCGGTCACAGAGACGCGCTCCTTGGCATAGGCAAACAGACAATCGTCATCGAGCATGATGAAGCGGCGCTCGGCGCTGATCGCGACGGTCGGAGACAATGCAACGGCGCGAGCGATCTGGAACAGCTCGTGCACGCGCTGTTCAAGCTGGCGCACAGTGCGCACGCGGAACACCTCCATGCCGCCGGTGCCTTCATTGTCCTTGACGACCGCATCGCTGCGGAACGCATCAAAGGCGGCGAGCAGATCGCCCCAATTGCCTGGCACGGGCACGAAGTCGAGGAAGCGCGGATGCAGGAACACGCGGTGTTCAACGCTGGCAATGCCCGCCGCCTTCAGCACGTCGTGCGTGGCGCTCTTGTCATTGGCGACCCGGGCAGCGGCGGAGCGGTTGACGCCGAGATCATAGCCATGAATCAGGTGCGTGCGCCCGTTCTGGTGCAGCGTCAGGATCCAGTCGTGCGAGTGCGCGGAGAACGTCAAGCCGCGCGCCTTCGCGTAGCGCGCGACGCTGTCGACCAGTAGGCGGCCAGCGCTCGGCTGCGGTTTCGGATCGCCGCCGGTTGTGGCGGAATCAGTCATGGGCCAGTCATCGGATTGGCGTCACTTCTTGCGAAATGTGGTAAAGTCGACAACGTCCGCCGATGCCGGCGTTGCCGCAGTTTCCACGGACCGGAGCTTCGGCTTGCGCGATTTATCGGGCGCTGCCGGGGGCTTTTCCGGAGCGGCCTCGACAACTTCGCCGGCGCCTGGCAACTCCTGCCTGGCTGGCACATTTGGCACGGAAGTCAGTGCCCCTGCTTTCCTGGGCTCGCCAATTGCCGGCACAATCGCCGGGCGCGGCCGGTTTTCACCGGTTTTCCCGTCAGCCTTGATATCCGCAACTTCAAACGGAATTGCGAACTGGGCGCTCGGATCGACGAACACCCGAATGGCGTCGAACGGAACCACCAGTTTTTCAGGAATGCCGTTAAAGGTCAGCTTCACCTCAAAGCGATCCGGATGCACCTGCAAATCATAGAAACGATGCTGCAGCACGATGGTCATTTCTTCCGGATACTGCTCGCGTAGCCGCTTGGACACGGCGACGCCGGGCCCGTGCGTCAGGAACGAAATGAAGAAATGATGGTTGCCCGGCAGCCGCTCGAGTTCGGCAACCTTGGTCAGCACCGTGCGCACGACGCCCTTCAAGGCTTCCTGCGTCAGCTTGGCGTAGTCGAACCCCGTTTCGGCCGTCATGGTTTTCGTGTCGCTATTCGGATTGCGCTGCCGCTCAACGCCCCGGCAGCTGGTCGATGGAGCAACCTGTCATACAATACATGCGAGAGGAAGTAGGAGGCTTCTGTTGCCCGGTGCCTCCCAAACCGCGCCTAGCGCCTGCGACGGCACTAGGACTTCAGAGTGAGGACTGGCACAGCTTACGCTGCGACAGCGACCTCGGCATAGTTGTCATTGGCAACTATACGTTTGGCCCGATAACGGCGGTACCATGCCGGGAAAAAGCAGCGCCCTTTACACCCTCGTCGATCCTATTTCGCCCCCATGCTTTGGTGGCGCATGGCGACTTCGCTTCGCGAAGCCGGCCGCCATGCGCGTTACCGTGTCTCGCGGCCGGCTCTCCGCAGGAGAGTCGCGAGACACCACCAATAATGGTGGAGGCGCCGGGTACCGCCCCCGGGTCCGATGAGCTTATTACGACGGCCATTTATCGCCATAGCTGACGAGTCAGCATTGCCAATATAGAGCTAACCGGCGGGGATTAAAAGCCCAGCGCGAAACAAGCGTGAAAATGGTGGATTGGCGCCAGCTTGACTGCTATCGGCGGCCTGCCGGACCGGCTAGGGGAGCAGTGGGCTATGACCGAAACGACAGAAACGCCTGGACCAGCTTATCAGCCGGTATCGTCCTGGGGACCCTGGGCAGCCCTTGGTATCGCGGCGGCGATCATGGTGGTGTCGCTGCTGGTTGCATCCCTTGTTGGCGGCATCGTCAGCGTCATCGCCATGGCCGTGCGCGGCGAGCTAGGGCCTGAATTCAGCACGCTGACGCCGAAGGAGCTGATGGCGCGAACCCTGCCCTGGATGCTGCCGGCGATGCTGCTCAGCCAGGTTGGGACGGTCTATCTGACCTGGCTCGTGGCGGGTCAGAAGCGCAGCTACGCACCGGCGGTGCTGGCCATGGTGCGGCCGATTGGCCGGCCCTTGTTTTGGATCGCGACGGTTATCGGCTTCGTGGTGGTGTCATACCTCCTGGCCTATGTGATCAACGCCGCCACCGGCTCAACGGGTGAAGAGGATGCCAATGCGATCCTGCCCTTCGTCAACACGGCGTTGTGGCCCTTGGCACTCGTCGTGATCGTTATTGGCGCGCCGTTGTCGGAGGAATTCCTGTTCCGTGGCTTCCTGTTCTCGGCGTTGGCGCGCTCACCGCTTGGGCTGGTCGGCGCTGCCGTTGTCAACAGCGCGATGTGGGCTTCGCTGCACGTCTATAGCTGGCAAGGCGTACTGACGATCTTTGGCCTCGGCCTGATGCTGTCCTACCTGCTGGTGCGCTCCGGCAGCATCTGGCTGCCCGTCGCCGCCCACGCCGCTTTCAACTTCTGTTCCTTCCTGCTGATGATGCAAGCCTTGCAGGAAGCCGCGGCGTAGGGTGCGAAAGGCCCCTGGCCGTATCGCACCAAGCCACGGGCGGCGCATGCACGTTTAACATCAGTCTCTTGCGGTCGCGACAGCCGGATTCGTGGCAACACGGTGCGATACGGCCGGAGGCCTTTCACACCCCACATGGCCGCCCCGTCACCGATGACGGGGCGGCACCTGCACTTACTGCTTTTGCTGATCAGGCAGCTTAGGCAGTTGCAGCTTCTTCGCGTTCGGCCGTTGGACCGCGTCTGGCGCTTGTTGCTGGACCTGTGGTCGCTTCTTAGTCGGCAGGTTCTGCAACTGCTTGATGATGCCCGGCAGCTTGATTCCCGGATTGATCACCTTGATTGGCCGGCAACCGCTGCCCGCTGACTGCGTCCCTTTCGGACACACGCAATTGGGCTTGAAGCCGACCTTTGGCGCATCGCACTTTTGCCGGATTGGCTTATCGACGCAGGTGGAGCCGGTCCAGGTTGGGCGGTTTGCCGGGCACTTGCAGTTCGGCTTGATGCCGAGACGCGGCGCGTCGCACTTCTCAACCGTTGGCTTGCGTGGCGTACAGGTCTCGCCGTTCCATACCGGTCGCGCGTCGGGGCAACGGCAGTTCGGCTTGATGCCGAGACGCGGCGCGTCGCACTTCTCAACTGTTGGTGGCTTGACGCAGGTCTCGCCAGTCCACACGGGTCGCGCGTCTGGGCAACGGCAGTTCGGCTTGGTGCCGAGGCGCGGCGCATCGCACTTCTCAACCGTTGGTGGTTTGACGCAGGTCTCGCCGTTCCACACGGGCCGTGCATCGGGGCACTTGCAGTTGGGAGCGATCCCCGTGCGAGGCGGCTTGCAGGCTTGCGGCTGGTCTTCCGGTTCTGGCTGCACGCAGGTGCTGCCCTGCTTGATTAGGCCGGATGGGCAGCGGCAGTTCGGCACGGCGCCAACCATCGGCGCCTTGCAGGTCAGCACGACCGGCGGCACCGGCGTATCGTTGCCGCCGCCCTTGCATTGGTCACCGACGCGGCGCTGACCTTCCTTCGGGCACTTGCATTGCGTCCCGACGCGCACCAGGTCGCCCGGGCAGGTATCGGCGATCTTGGTGATCCTGAAGTCGGCGCAGGAATAGCCCTGGCCACTGCCGGCGGGCAGGCCCGAAGCGCTGACCGCAACGTTGCTCGCCACCCGATTGTCGACCACCATGAAGCAGTTGCGACCATTGATGGCCGTGCTGCTGATATTGGCCGGCAATTGCACCGTGATCTGGTGCATGCGCGATTCACCCGGCGCCAGTGTCATGGTGGCAGCGCACGAGAACGGCAGGCTGGTTGGGTCAGGGCTGCAACCCAAAGGCGGGCTGATGGCGCTGATCGTGGCACCGGCCGGAGCGCCGCCGCCGATCGTCATGGCATCACTGAGCATCAGCGAACCCGTAAACGCGCTGGTTCCGCTGTTGCTGAGGGTGATGCCGAAGGTGCAGGCTTGGCCGGCAGTGCAGGTCGCCGGCGCCGTCTTTATCACTGTCACGTCGCCACCGGCCTCGGCGCAGACTTCGCGCTGGTTCGGCAGGCTCGCGCAGTTGCGGAACCGCACGTCAGGCCCCTGACCGGGGTTCAGCGGCTGCATCACCACCGTGATGGAGCGCGTGGCGCCGGCTGGCAGCGATGCGGCTGGCAGTTCGCAGCTGAGGCTATTGGGCAAGCCCGAACATGACCAGTCGCCGCCGTCTGGCGTCACGGTTTGGATCGGCAGCACGCCACCACCGCCGAGATAGACTGCGGCATCGGTGAAGCGAACCGGACCAGAGAGCGGGCCGGGACCGTTATTGCGAACTGTCACAACACAGGTACTGGAACCGCCGACTGCGATTGCAGAACAGGTCTTGTTCAGCGATGGCGAACCTTCCTGTTGCGGCACCGGTGGCGCTGTCTGTGGGTCAGGCTGGCAGTTCGGCGCCAGCAGCGCGGCGCTGGCGGTATCCTGATCATCGCCCGGATTGGTGTTCTGGGCGCTGCCGCCCGGCGCCTGATCGATGCGCGCCGAGTTCTCGATCTTGCAGCTTTCGCGGGCATAGGCTGGCGGGATCACCGAACTGACCATCAGATCGACGCTCTGGCCATTCAGCAGCAGCGTGTTCGGACGCGTGCAAGTGTAAGTCGTGCCGCCGCCAACACAAGACCACGGTGGCTGCGGCCCGAGCACCGTTGCGACGGGCAGTGTGCCGAGCGTGTCGGTCACTACCAACGGGCCATTGTAAGTGCCCGGGCCGGTATTGGTGACGCGCACCCGGAAGCCGCACGCATAGCCTGTGCCGTAGCCATCGAACGTGCCGAGGCTGCAGGGACCAAGCGAGCGCTTGTCGAGCCGCAGATTGGTGCGCGGCTTGTCGCAACGCTCGGACGGGATGTGCGCGCTGGCTTGCGCTGTATCGTCGGCCGGGTTGACGTTCTGCGGGCTGCCACCGGGGGCTTGCGTGATCTTTGCCTTGTTGACGATCTCGCACTTGCCCGGAGCCGGCGTATTCGCTGGCAACAGCACGCCAACCGCCAGAATCACGTGCTGACCCGGATTGAGCACGGTGTTTGGCCGTGAACAGTCATAGTCCGTGCCGCCACCGACGCACGCCCAGGGCGGCTGCAGCGCGAACACCGTGGCGATCGGGGCGATCGGCAGCGTGTCGCGCACGGTGACGGTGCCGTTGTAGACGCCGGGACCCGTATTCGTGACCTTGATCGCGTAGATGCAAGCCCAGCCGTTGCCCAGTGGCGGATATTGCCCGAGCTTGCAATTCGGCATGGCGAACTTCTCGATCTTCAGGTTGGTGCGTGGCTCCAGGCAGTCCTTCGACAGAATCTGGGCGCTAGCGCTGTCGGCGTCGTCGGCCGGGTTCCAGTTCTGGTCGGTGCCGCCGGGCGCGAAGTTGATCTCGGCCTTGTTGCGGATCCGGCACTGACCGGGCTTGACGAAGCCGGCCGGCACGATCACGCCGACGGCGAGAGCGACGTTCTGGCCCGGATTGAGCACGACTGGTGGATGCGTGCAGGTGTACGGGTTGGCGCCAACGCAAGCCCAGGGTGGCGACGGCGCGAAGATGGCGGCAAGGCCAGCCTCGGGCGTATCGGTGACGACAATCGGGCCCTCGTAAACGTTGGGTCCCGTGTTGGTAATGGTGACGCCATAGATGCACAGGAAGTCGTTCGACGGCAGCTTCACACAACGGTCAAGAAGCGAGAACTTCTTCAGGCGCAGATTGGTTTTCTTGTCGTCAGGCGGGTTGCAACGTTCGTTTGGGATCGCCGCAGTCGCGTAGGCGCTGTCATCATAGGGGTTGGCGTCGGCGTAGCCGGCCGGCCAGACAATGGCGGCGCCGTTGTCGAGATAACAGTCGGCGTAGTCGGCCGGCAGTTGCACTGTGACGCTGATGGCCGTGCTTTCGCCGGGATAGAGCAGCAGGCCAGGGTCGGTGCACTGGAAGTGCGTGGGACCGAGTGGTGCGCACGCCCAAGGCGGCTGCGGCGCGAAGGTCATGACGGCGCCGGCCGGGCTGGCGGGCAGCCAGTCATCCACGGTCAGCGGGCCCTGATAGGCGAGCGTACCGGTGTTGGTGACAGTGACGGTGTAATTGCACTGCCAGCCGATGCCGCCCGCGACGCAAATGTACGGCGTGGCTTGCTTGGTGAGCGTCAGGTTGAAGGTGCCCGACGGTGGCGTTGGTGGGAAGAATGGGGGTAAGGGCGTGCCGGGCACGGAATAACCAATGCTCGCGCCCTCGCACGGCTGCCAGACTTCGACGTCACCCATGTGGCCGTTGACGTCAGGGTCAGCGAACGCGCTGTCATAGTCGGCGAAATAGGTTTGCATCGGCGGCACGTTGGCCGGCCGCACGAGCGGGCGTTCCATCCCCTGCAGGCCATGCACGGCCTCGGGCCCGCCAAGTCCGGCGCCGACGCGCAAGGCTTCGCCGGTGGTCCAGACCATGCGTCCACAGGTGCCGCGATACAGCGAACCGTCGCGATAGCCATAGCCAAGCGCGACACCGCCATTGGTGTTGCGGTGCTCCGGCGGAAAGCCGACGGCGTACTCCTCGGGCGCCAACACCCAGATGCCCGGGGTCGCCGGATCGTCGGGAGTTTCGCGATGATAGCGGATCAGCGCCGCCGTCTTTGGCTCGGCGAAGCTTCGAAACGCGTAGTCGCCCTTCGCGTCGCCGCGCTGGGCCAGGTACATCGTCGCGTCGCCATCGAAGGTGATGTCGGAGATTGCGTTGCCGGCGGGCGTTTCGGTTACTTCGATTTCCAGGCGCGGGTCACCGGCAAAACTGCCGTCGAGCGCAATGCCGATCGACCAGACCTGCGGGCCTTCGGCGACGGCGTAGTACAGCCGGTCGCCGAGCACGCGCACGCCCCAGACGGCGCGCGGCTTGGGCGCGAAGGCCCACGTGTTAGCGTCCTCGGCGTTGAAGGCCGGCAGGGTGATGTTCAGGGCTGCGGCGGCATCGTAGGCAACGGGCGGCAGCCCCTTGGCCGTGCGGCCCTCGACGCCATGATCATAATAACCAAGATCGACGCCGGTCAGGTCCATTCGGTGGATCATCCCCGTGGCGCGATCCGACACGAACAACTGACGCGAACGCGCATCGAACGTAATGTTGCCGAGGCCATTGCCGGGATTGGCGACACCGTTCAGCGTGACGTTGGCGAGCAAGGTCACGGCGCCGGTCTGGCCATCGACACGCCAGACGCTGCCGGGGCCGCCGCCCTTGCCGAGGCCAAACTGACCGGGCATCCAGGATGCGCCGGCCTGACCTGTCTTCAGGCGATCCGGCAGTCCGTCGCCGTTGCTGTCAGCGCCGACGATCTGCAGGCCAAACGCCGAAGTTGCCGTCAGGTAGATGTTGGGTGGGCCAGAAACGCCCAGTTCCGGAAACTTGCCATCGTCAAGGGCGATGCCGAACACCTGGCCGACATCGATGGCCTTAATGTCAAAGCCGGGCGTTGCTCCGATGATCTGCCCTTGTGGCGGCTGGCCGCCAGCCTCGAGGTCAAGGATGCGGGCTGACGGGCCGGCCATGTTGAGGGTCGTGAGATCGATTGGGTCAATGCCATCGGGCACGGATTGTGGCGTCACAGTGCCGGAAAAGCCGCTGACAACGGCGTCACCGCGCTCAATGACCGGTGTTTGAGCTAATGTCGGTGTAGCAAACAGCAGCGCTAGGCTGGTTCCAAATGCCGCCAGCCAATGCCTTGTCGTGCGCATCGGGTATGCCTCCCGCGATGTAGGGGCGCCCCGCAAGTCGCCCAGCGTGCCAAATCCCAAATTGTGTGATTGCGGTACGACGTGCGCCCTGCGGGGCGCCCCTAGATCGTGAGATCTCGGCTCCATGCTCGTTCCCTCACGTCCAGATGTCGGACGTCGCGACATAGTCCGCGCAAATGTGCAACCGTGAGGTGAATTCTGACTAGCGATTCCCCTTATTCCGTGATGGTCGCGCATGCTGTTGTCGCCTTTTTGTTCGCTGACGTGCCTGGGGGCATCGGCGGTCCGCTTATGGTCCGGCGTGCGTTTTCCCTTGGCGAGTTCGGTCGCGGCGCGCCATGATCCGGTTCGAACCTATTTGTTTCAGGTATTTTCGAACCTTGCGGGCTGTCTATGCGTCCTACCTCCCAGAGTATCGGATTCATGAGCCAGCCCTTGTCAGATCGAGATTTGCTGGCAGGGCTCGCCAACGGTGACCGGCTCGCTATGCAGTCGCTGTTTGCGCGGCATCAGACACGTGTGTTCCGCTTCATCATGCGGATCGTGCGCAATGAGGCGCGGGCGGAGGAACTGGTGAACGAAGTATTCCTGGCCATCTGGCAACAAGCGAGCAAATACGAAGGCAGCGCTCAGCCGAGCACGTGGATGCTGTCGATTGCGCACAACAAGGCGGTCAGTTCGCTGCGCCGCCGTCGCGAGGAGCCGGCTGACGAGTTCGCCGTTGAGCAGATGGTTGACGAGGCTGACAATGCCGAGACGCTGCTGCAGAAGGACGACAAGTCGGCGATCCTCAGGCGGTGCATCGATAAATTGCCCGAGGAGCAAAGACTGGTGATGGATCTGGTCTATTATCAGGAACAATCCGTGAGGGAAACGAGCCTGGTACTTGGAGTGCCTGAGAACACTGTGAAAACACGAATGTTTTATGCCCGCCGCAAACTCGCGGAGCTGCTGACAGCCGCCGGGGTCGATCGGGGTTGGCCATGATGAACAAAGCAAGCAATGGCGCCCAGTCGAGCGTCATCATGAAGCCGGAGGAAGAAGTGGAAGCGCTCCTGCCCTGGTATGTTGCCAAGACCGTGTCTGATGCCGAGCGCGCGCAAGTTGAGCGGGCATTGGCGACCGATCCGGCGTTGCGCCAACAGCTCGAACTTATCACTGATGAAATGCATGCCAGCCGGATCGCCAACGAGCGGGCAGGCCATGCGCCGCCGAATACGCTCGGACGCCTGCTGGATGCGATCGAAAACAGCACCCCGCGCGCCCATGCGACAACACGCCAGGTCATGTCGCTGAATCCCAGCAGCCCGGTTGCTGGCATGCTCGACTGGCTGCGGCGGCCAGGCGTGCTGGCGCCGGTGGCGCTGGCAGCCATGCTGTTGCTGGTGGGCCAAGCGGCGGTGATCGCCTCAATGCTCGGCAGCAGCACGCCATCGCCCTATGTCACGGCCTCCGTCGGCAGTTCCAGGGCCACCGGTACGCTGGCGCTGGTCGCCTTCACGCCAGCCGCTACATCGGCCGAGATTGATGCTCTGTTGGCCGCCGAGAAGCTGCGCATCATCGACGGACCACTGCCAGGCGGTGTCTATCGCGTGCAATTATCGCCCGACCCGCTGTCTGACGCCGAGCGTGATGTCCAGCTCGATCGGTTGCGCAATGTGACTAGGCTGGTGCGGCTCGTGCAGCCCGTTGGTCCCTGAGCATGCGTGCCCGCGACGCTCAACCAGTCATGCGGGCAGCCTGCGGTCTGGTGCTAGCCGGGTCAGCCCTTGCGTTAACGAGCGTGCCTGGCTTGGCGCAATCCGCGACGGGTGACACTGACCTGCTTGGCTGGTTGGTGACGTTGCAGAAAACAGACGGCGCGGCTCTGCCTGCGCCTGCAACCGCAGCGCCAACGCCGCGCGGTATCCCCGCTGGTTCGCCGCCAGCTGGGCAATTCCGGCCGCAGGAAGTGTTGGTCACTTTGACCGGAACGACCGGCGATCTCGATCAGGCAATCGCGCGCGACTTTGCCCTTGCCCTGCAATCCAGCACACCGTCGGTGTTGCTCGGCACGCGCGTTGTCCGCTACCGCATTCCCGAAAGCCGCTCCGTGGCGACGGTGCTTGCAGCGCTGGGCCAGGATCAGCGTGTCGCGGCGGCGCAAGCCACGCTGGTGTATCGTTTGAATGCCGCGCCATCGGTGTTGCCGCAGTTTATGCTCGACAAGGTTTCGGCCACGGATGCGCATCAGATCACGCGGGGGCAGGGCGCTGTGGTCGCGGTTATCGATACTGGCATTGACAGCACTCATCCAGACTTGCAGGGCAGCGTTCGCGCTCGTTTCGACGCGGTTGGCGATGGCGGCGATGATGTTGGCCAGCACGGCACCGCGATCGGCGGGTTGATCGCTGCGCATGGTGGCGCTTCCGGCGGCCTGACCGGCATGGCGCCCGAAGCATCGCTGCTGGCAGTGCGCGCCTTCCCAGCCAAGTCAGGACTGGATGCTGATAGCGATACGTTGATCCTGCTGCGCGCGCTCGACTGGTGTGCCAGCCAGCGAGCCCCCATTGTCAACATGAGCTTGACGGGCCCCAACGATCCGCTCCTGGCTGCCGCAATCGCCAGCTTGATTGCGCAAGGCAGCCTGGTGGTCGCTGCGGCGGGCAATGATGGCGCCGAAGCGCCGCCCGCCTACCCAGCGGCGTTGCCTGGCGTGCTTGCTGTTACGGCCACAGATACCCATGATGTTGTCCTCGACCGCGCCAACCAGGGTGCCTATGTCGGTCTCGCGGCCCCTGGTGTCGATGTCCTGGTGGTGCGTCCCGGCGGCGGCTACGATGCTGCAACCGGCACCTCGATGGCGGCTGCCGTCGTCTCGGGCAGCGCCGCCTTGTTACTTGCGCGGGCACCAGGAACTCCGGCCGCAGACTTGCGCGCCGGCTTGCTTGGCAGCGCCGTCGACCTTGGCCCACCTGGCCCAGACCCTGTCACGGGTGCCGGCCGTTTGAATGCTGCTGCAGCATTGGCGGCCCTGCCGGCCGATCAGCCGCTCGCCGTTCTTGAGCAGCCCTAACACGGGCCTCCGATCAGAGTCGTAGTGCCGTAAGGCGGGCTGAAGCCCAACGGACCTGACTGGCCCGACGCCGCCGTCACAGCGAAGCTTGTTCTCTGCCAATCGTGAGGTACATGGATACCTGTGGCGCGAATGCCATGGCATTGCTCAGACGGCGTCCTGATGACACGTGATTCGCCTGATTCGAAGCGATTCCTTAACCATGATGTGACCCCAACGAGGCTTCTGGGTAGCTCAGCAGCACCCCAATAAGAACTCATCAACAAGTAACAAAGGCAGGTGTAAAATGGCAATTTTACCCAATAATATCAGAAATATAACGTTCTATTCCGCGACCGGACGCCACGCCACGCCGGCGCGGAAAAGTGACAGCGTGTCTTCTTGGCACTGGTTCCGAGTCCGGGGAATGGTACTGTTGTTGCGTTGGGGCATGCACCCCACTGCCAGTAGTGTGGGCGTCACGGAGCAGTAGGCGTGCAACTCGTATAGTCGTACAACTGTAATGCGGGGGACTGCATATGGTAAATAAATCCTCGTCGGACGGGCCTGAGTTAACAGGTCCCGACAGGTCGCCCTCTCCGGAGCGTGCATTGGCCAGTGAAAGCGTACCTGTCGACGTCATTGATGTCGTCGGCACAATCAAGTGGTTTGACGTAGCGAAGGGTTTTGGCTTTGTCGTGCCGGAAGGCGGCGGTGAAGACATTCTCTTGCATGTCACCTGCCTTAGGGCTGGTGGATTTCAGACGGCATACGAGGGGGCTCGTGTCGTCATCCAGGTATTGCGGCGCGCTAAGGGACTTCAGACCTTCCGCGTTCTGGAAATGGATGAGTCCACGGCAATCTCGCCAGCTCAGCTGCCCGTGCGCACCCGTGTGCATGTGGAAGCCGAGAGTGACTGGGAACGCGCCGTCGTCAAGTGGTTCAACCGCATTCGCGGCTTTGGCTTCCTGACACGCGGCGAAGGCACGCCGGATGTGTTCGTTCACATGGAAACTTTGCGCCGGTTCGGGTTCACCGAATTGCGCCCCGGACAATACGTCATGGTGCGTTGGGGCTACGGCCCACACGGTTGCATGGCAGCCGAGCTGAGGCCGGAAGGCGCGACGCCGCGCTATCCGCAGTAAGCACGGATTGAAGAGTTAAGTCAGCGGCCAGTAGCGCAATCGGCGCAGCTGGCCGTTTTGTCGTGGAAAAACATACGTTGACTGTCCTTGACGCGGCGCCGATTGCCCGTACCTATCGGCCATGGCTCAGACACCCGCACAGCCGTCGATCAGCCGGCCAACGTTAGACCCGCAGCAGGTTGACCGCTTCCGCCGCATGGCAGACGCATGGTGGGATACCACCGGTAAGTTTCGGCCGCTGCACCAGATTGGTCCCGCCCGGCTTTCTTTCATCCGGCAACAGGCCATCGCACATTTTTTGCGCAACGACGCGGATGTGCGGCCGCTGGCTGGACTGACCACCCTTGATATCGGCTGTGGCGGCGGGCTGATTGCGGAACCCTTGACGCGCCTTGGCGCCGCTGTCACGGGCATCGACCCTGGCGACACCAACATCGCCGTCGCGCGCGAGCATGCCGCAGGCCAAGGACTGGCGATCGACTACCGGGTTGCAGAAGTTGAGATGCTGGTTGCCGAAGGCGTGACTTTCGACCAGGTGGTTTGTCTGGAAGTTGTCGAGCACGTGCCCGATCCGGCAGCGTTCATCGTACAGTGCGGTAAGCTGGTGCGGCCGGGCGGATTGATGGTGCTGTCGACACTCAACCGTACCGTCAAGTCCTTCGCGCTGGCCATCGTTGGTGCGGAATATGTGCTCGGCTGGCTGCCGCGCGGTACCCATCAATGGGACCGCTTCGTCACGCCAGACGAGTTGCAAAGCTACGCCGAGAAAGCGGGTCTGGCCGTAAGCGAGATCACCGGCATGACCTACAACCCATTGCTCGACCGATGGTCCCTGCGTGATGACACCGACGTCAACTATCTGCTCGCCGCAACGCGCCCTATCTGACGTCCCGATCTGCAGCGTTGGGCCCCAACACCGAAGGCAATTCATCTCATTCGCCCTTTGGGCACAGCCTCCCCTTGGAAAACTTCAATGATTCGCGCGTAGCCCGCGTTGTAGGGGCGTGCTGCGGCACGCCCGACTTGCCACGGTCTCTGTACGTGCGGTTGTGGCACGGCGGGCGCGCCGCGGCGCCCCCTACAGCACGGCCGCCGCGAATTCCCCCGGAAGGCGCGCCGCTTAGCGCCATTGCAAGTCACGATAGCGGGCCTGCTTCTCCCATACTGCTGCCTTGGCCGATGCTTTGCGCTGGGTAGGTTTGGTGCGCGGAGCCAAGGTGCGTGCGGCGGGACGCATCAGGAACGCCGCGAGTTGATCGGACAGACGCGCCGGGTCTGCTGTGGCAGTCCTGATCGGTTGAGCCGGTATCGTTGCTGAAGTGAGGCCGGCCGCCACTGCTTGCTGGTTTGCTGCGTTGGCGGCGGCAACAGCGGGATCCGACTTGCAGGCGATGAACACCGTGAACGTCTTGGCGGCGTCGGCGAGGTCGGCAGCTGGCATGGCGGCTGCGCTGGGTGCGTCTGTTTCGCTCAACCCGTTGGCGACCAGGAACTCCGCGACAACATCGGCCTTGATGGCAAAGTTGACGTTCTGCGCGCCGCCCCCCTCAGCCTTGGGGTTGAGGCGAGCGACGACAATGCCAACCATGTTGCCGGCTTGATCAAGCAACGGGCCACCGCTACTGCCGGGCTGGATCGGCGCGGACATCTGCAAATAGCGGGCGTCGTCCTGCAAGCCGGCCGTGGCCGTAACATTGCCAAGCGTGAAATTGCCTTGGCTCGGCAGCAACCCGGCATAGGGGAAGCCGTAGGCGGCGACCGGTTCGCCCGTGCGGGCACCGCCACGCAGCGGCGGATGATTGACGAAGGTATCGGTCAGTGGACTGAGCAGGGCCAGATCATTGACAGTGTCACGTGCCAACACGCGCACGGTCTGCGGCGCCTGACCAGGCAAAGTCGCTTCGGCCAGTGAACAGCCATTGACGACATGGGCATTGGTCAGCAAATGCCCAACTGCAGTCGCCATGAAGCCCGTGCCCGTGTAGGCGGTTGGCTTGGCGGCGATGGTGCTGGCGGGCAGTTCCAATGTTGATTTGTTCAGTCCAGTTTGGCCCGCGCCCAACCGCAAGCCCGACCTCACTTGAACCTGTGCTTGCAGATCCGCCGGCGCGCCATCGGCGCTGGCACCGGCGACGATTTCCGTGACGCAGGCTTCGGCATAAGCCAGCGCGTCCGATGAGCCCGTGAGGCTGTATTGGCTGGCGCCGCGCTCGGTCTGAATTGTTAGCGTCGACCCGGTTCGCAGACTGGCGATCGCCTCGGCGCTCAACGGCGGCTCCAGAATCGCGACACCCTTATTGCCAACGATGGCGGTGCCGTCATGCACAGCCTGATCGTCGATCAGCACGGTCATGGCCCAGCGGACATTGACTTTCAGGCCGCCTGACTTGGCGAACACCATGGTCCATTGTGAGTCCGGGGTTTGCAGGAAGCCAAAGAAAATAGTTGCGTTGTCGGCAACCTTGCCACCCGTCAGAACCGGAGGGTCCTGCTTGACCATGCAGCCATGGAACTGGCCGCCGCCCGCGACCATGGAACCCATCCAGCCGCCGCGATCATAGCCGGAGTCAGTACTGCCGGAGCCTTCTGGGAGTTCGGGTGCTGCGGCTGCGGCCAGCGTTTGGCTGCTTGCCGTGCCCCAGTGCCCTGCGATCGCCATCATCATGAGCGCCGCCAGCACGCGCGACAGCACAAGTGTGGCACCGGCTCGACGCAAACTCAACACCATGGAAGGCCCCCAAACATGCTTCCTGGCAACTGACGCCGCCCGGACGTTGCAGGTCCATCTCAAAGTTGGGACGAGAAAGTGGCAAGCCAGCCATAATCCCCAGACTCGTTGTAAGCAGCCGGCTTGGTAGGGTGCGAAAGGCCAGTTGGCCGTATCCGCACCAGTACCGGGCGTTGCGATCGCGAATACAAGAGATGGCGGTGCACCGCTTTTCCATCACCGCTTGTGGATGGTGCGATACGGCCAAGTGGCCTTTCGCAGCCTACAGTGCCCGCGCCGCCTCGCGGCCGGGAGCCAGGCCGAGGATCGGCGCGATGCGGGTGATCAGGCGGCCGGTGAGCGGGGCGGCGTTGGCGCCGGCGGTGCGCGAGCCTTGCGTGGCTGGCGTAGCCTGTGGCCGCCACAGCAATACGAATGTGACGTAGCGCGGATTGGAGGCCGGGAACGTGGCCAGGAACGAGGTCAGCACGCCGGCGCCCGCATAACCCTTGTCACCGAGGATATCGGCGGTGCCAGTTTTACCGCCGACTTCATAGCCTGGCACGTCGGCTTTGCCGCCTGTGCCGTCGGGCGACGTTACGTTGCGGCGCAGCAGATCGCGCATGAAGCCAACGGTCGCTTCGCCGATGACTGGCGCGGCGTCGACGACAGCTGGCGCCGCACGTTTCAGAAAGGTTGGCGCCACCGGCTGGCCGCCATTGACCAACGTCGCCATGGCGGCGGCGAACTGCAACGGCGTGACGGCGATGCCGTGACCGAACGCGATGGTCATGGTCGAGACGGGCCGCCACTCGACTGGCAGCAAGGGTCGTGGCCCCTGACCCAATTCCGTTGCCTGTGGCTCCGTCAGTCCGAGCCGCGCCAAAATGCTGCGCAGCCGGATCTCGCCAACTTCCGTGGCCATCTTCGCCGCGCCGATATTGGACGAATGCAGGAACACGCCGGCCGCATCGAGCAGCCGCCGCGTCGGATGAAAATCATCGATCTCCTGTCCGCCCGTACGGATCGGCAGGCGTGCATCGTACAGCTTGCCGGGTGTCAGCACGCCAGCCTCATGGGCGGCGGCGAGCGTCACGGTCTTGAACACTGAACCGAGTTCGTAGCTGCCGGTGGTCAGGCGATCGATTGTGGCCGGCAATAGGCTGGCTTGCGCATCGCCCGTCAGGAAATCCGGCAGTGAACTGGCGGCAATCACTTCGCCGGTGCGCACATCGAGCACGACGCCCGCCGCCGCCTCGGCCTTGGTGTCGGCGATTGCCTTGGCCAGCTCCTGGCGCAGCGCGTGCTGCACGGCAAGATCCAGCGACAGCACGATCGGTTCTTGCGACGACCGGCCCGGACCATCAACAGTCTCCGAGCGGCCCATGGCGTCGATCCAACGCTCAATGCCCGCTGCGCCGCGGTTCTCGATATCAACGAAGCCGATCGTCTGGGCAGCGTTTTGGCCGATCGGATAGACCCGCCGTGGCTCCGTACGGAACGCGACGCCGGGCAAGCCGAGTTCCAGGGCGGTCTTTTCCTCGTCGGGATCGAGGCCGCGCTTCAGCCACAGGAAGTGCCGGTTCTTGTCGCCGAGATCGCGGCGCAAGCCAGAGGCCTCCAATGCCGGGAATGCGGTAGCCAGTTTCTCTGCGGTTTCATCGACGTCGATGACGCGCGATGGATCGGCGAACAGCGAGGGCGTTGCGATATCCGTGGCGATCAACCGGCCGGTGCGATCGACGATATCGGGCCGGGCGATCGAGCGCGCAAATGGCTCAATCGGTTGCTGCCGCGTGCGGCCGCCGCCGCTGATCGCCAAGGCACCAAGCTGGGTTGCCTCGGCGGCGAACAGTCCAGCCAAGCCGAGGCCCGCGACCAGCAGCCGGCGGCGCTCGATGAGCGGCAGGGCGTGTGCGGATTTGCGCCGGGATGCAGTCATGGTGGCACGACCGGCAGCGCAGGCGCCGTGGCTTGTGAGCTGAGGTCGGGGGTGCGCCACGGCAAATCCGCGACAATAGCCAGCTGAGCCGGCTGCATTGGTTGCAGATCGAGATGCCGCCGGCTCAAGGTTTCGATCCTCTCGGGCCGGGTCAGCGCTGCCTCTTCGGCGGTCAGGATTGCCAGTTTGGCTGTTGTTTCGGCAATCTGGCGCTCAAGGCCGCGCGTGCGTTCCAAGGCCAGCCGCGTGTCATACTTGATGGCATAGAGCCCGAAAGCTGAGCCGATCAGTGTCACCATGCTGGCGAGCATCGCAATCCGCAGCCAGCCCACTTTTGCCCCCTTCGGCCGCCCATCAGGCGATCAGTGCGGCGCGATTGGTCCCCAGGCAGCTGCGGCAGTGCGAACCGCCCACCGCAAGCGGGCCGAACGGGCGCGCGGATTGGTTAAGACTTCATCAGCACCAGGGGATAAGGGCTTCGGGTTAACGAAACGGAAACTTGGGGCGCGCTGGTCGCCGGCGCTCGGCAAATAGCGCGAGCCGCGTGGTGCATTGCCAGTGCGGTCGCGGAAAAACTCCTTCACGATCCGGTCTTCCAGGGAATGGAATGTGACGACGGCGAGCTTGCCGCCGTCGGAGAGCAGCGCTTCAGCAGCGGCGAGGCCGCGCCGCAACTCGCCCAGTTCATCGTTCACGGCGATGCGCAGGGCCTGGAACGTGCGGGTGGCCGGATGCTTCTCTGCCTGCCGCGGTGGCCCCAGCACTTTCTCGATCAGCCGGGTGAGCTCGCGGGTGGTGCGCAACGGCGCCGTCAGTCGTGAAGCCACAATGATACGGGCGATGGCGCGGGACCGCTTCTCATCGCCGTATTGATAGAGGATATCGGCGATGGCATCGGCGCTCAACGTCGCCAGCAGATCGGCAGCGCTGGCGCCGTCGCCGCCCATGCGCATGTCGAGTGGGCCGTCCTGCATGAACGAGAAGCCGCGTTCTGCCGTGTCGATCTGCATCGATGAGACGCCGATATCGAGTACGATGCCGGTAGGTGACTTGGCTGGCGCGTGTGCGACCCACGCCGCTGCCATGTCGCCGAAGCAGGCTTCACGCACGGTCAGACGACCCGCGAAAGCCTCGATCAGGGGCGCCGCCGCTGCCAATGCGGTCGGGTCGCGATCGAGTCCAAGCACTGAAGATGAGGCCGCATTCAGCAGCGCCGACGCATAGCCGCCAGCGCCAAATGTACCATCAAGAAAGGTGTCGCCGTCCTTGGGCGTCAGGACGGCGAGCACCTCCGTGAGCAGCACGGGAATGTGACGGGTGCCCCCGCTCGCGATGTGCAAGTCCAAGCTTGAAGGCTGGCTCGCACGCCGCACCGTCGTCATTCCCGGTCTCCCTCACCTAATTGGCGAGTTCAGCTGTCCTCGCTGCGGGCGCCCGCATGCAAGAGCTTTCTGTGCTCGCGAACTTTTTCCCGCGCTTCGGCGCGGAAGGCATTGAAGCGGCCGGGCTCCCAGATTTGAAACTTCTGGCCCAGGCCGACAAAAGCGATTTCGGCGCTGCCCGACGTGGCCAGACCGATGTGCCGCCGGAGATCCTCCGGCAGAACGATGCGGCCGTCACCATCCACCTTGAGGATATGGACATCGCCGTAGAGCGCGACAGAGAGCTGGTCGCGCTCGTCCGAATAGGCATCGAGACCGTCAAGCAGCGCGTCGATCTTTGCCGCAAGTCCTTCGCCGCCTGCATCGAGCGCCGGAGCGTCGAGCGAGGGGTAGCAATAGATGCCGGCGCCGTCGGCTCCCGAGAGTGCGTCACGGGCGAGCACGTCGCGGAATCCAGCCGGAAACGAAACGCGGCCCTTGGCGTCGAGCCGATTGATGAAGGTTGAGACAAAGCGGTCCATCCTTAGTTGCGCTCACCACCTCGCGATCCATCACAACGCCAATGCAAACCCCAGATCGCCTGGGCATTCATGGGATCGCATGGGCCAACATGGGTGTCAATGGAACGTTAAGGATTTGGGCGGGTTCGCGGCGTTTTGTGGGTAAGCCTGTGGATAAGATCGCTCAGGTGCTGGGTCCGCATGCGGTTCATCGATGTTGCCCCGAGGTGAGTGCGAGCCAGCGCAAGACACTATCGATCAAAAGTTCGGACTCGCTCGCCGTCCGGGCGTGGCTGGTGGGCACTGGCAGCGCCGCCGCCGGCGGCGTCGCCGGGTGGATCGTGGTGCCCTTGTCGCGCGCTGGGTCCGCTTGGCCCATCCTTCGAAGCTCGCGAAAAACTCGCGGCTCAGGATGCGGGTAGTCGCGCCGCCAGAATGCCTTGGCAATGTCTTATGCTGGCTAACCAAAGTTCGGCGTGGCTTCTACGGAGAAGGTCTTTCGCTCCCTGGTGAGAGTGCCATCGTCCCCCGAGGGCGCCTGGCAGTGCTAACGCCGAAATTTCTGCTTGCGTTGTGTCTGGTTTCGTTGCACTTTCGAATCAAAGAAAAACGAAACTTCTGGTCCGTGCCTGTTGCGGAACTGGAAGTCAGGGAAACGTCGCGTATGGCATCCGTCAAACCACGCCTGAACTCCGTTTCAGATGATACCGGCGCCACGGCAGCCACTTACGATCTGGTGATCGTCGGCGGCGGCGTGAACGGCTGTGGCATTGCGCGCGACGCGGCGGGACGCGGACTCAAGGTGCTGCTGGCCGAGGAGAACGACCTGGCCAGCGCCACGTCATCGGCTTCCACCAAGCTGATCCATGGCGGCCTGCGCTACCTGGAACATTACAAGTTTCGTTTGGTACGCGAAGCGTTGATCGAGCGCGAGGTGCTGCTTCGCTTGGCGCCGCATATCATCTGGCCACTGCGCTTCGTGCTGCCGCATCATGGCGGCCTCAGGCCGAAATGGCTGATCCGGCTCGGGCTGTTCCTTTACGACAATCTCGGCGGCCGCAAGATCCTACCCGGCACCCGCACGCTAGATCTCAGGCGCGATCCAGCGGGTGAGCCTTTGCGGCCTGAGTTTACGCACGGTTTCGAGTATTCCGATTGCTGGGTCGAGGATTCCCGGCTGGTGGTGCTGAACGCCCGCGATGCTGCTGATCGCGGCGCCGATGTTCGCACCCGCACCCGGTGTACGCGCGCGGTGCGTGACGGGGCGAACTGGAACGTGACGCTGGCGGATACCGTGTCGGGCGTGCGCACAGAGGTGACGGCGCGGGCGCTGGTCAACGCTGCTGGTCCCTGGGTCTCGCAGTTCCTGGGCCAGGGGCTCGGCGTCAACGAGCCCGATAAAATCCGCATGGTCAAGGGCAGTCACATCGTCGTCGACAAGCTCTACGCGCACGACCGCTGCTACATCTTCCAAAACGCCGATGGCCGCATCTGTTTTGCGATTCCCTACGAGCAGGACTTCACGCTGATCGGCACCACGGATGAGGATTTTCAAGGCGACCCGCGCGGCGTCGGCATTTCCGATCCTGAGACCGACTATCTGCTGAATGCCGTGTCAGAGTACTTCCGGACTCCTGTCACGCGCGCTGCGATCCGTTGGAGTTATGCAGGCGTTCGGCCACTTTACGATGACGGCGCCTCCAAGGCGCAGGAAGCCACCCGCGATTATGTGTTGAAACTGGAGGCGCTGGGTGGTGGTGCCCCAGTTCTGTCGGTGTTCGGCGGCAAGATCACCACATCGCGCCGGCTGGCCGAGGCGGCGCTGGCGAAACTGCAGCCCTACTTCACCGGCATGGGCCCGGCCTGGACGGAGAAGGCGGCGCTACCCGGCGGCGACCTGCCTTACAACGAGGTCGCCCAACAACCGGAACTGCTGCGTCAGCGTTATCCATTTCTGACGCCCGCACACGCCGCGCGGCTGTGGCGCGCCTATGGCACCCTGGCACCTGTCATGCTGGGTGATTGCCGCCAACTCAGCGATCTTGGCCGGCGCTATGGTATCGATCTCTACGATCGCGAAGTCGACTGGCTGATGGAACGCGAGTGGGCGCAAACGGCCGACGATGTGCTGTACCGGCGTAGCAAGCTGGGTTTGCATATGCCGGCGGTCGACCGTCAAGCGCTTGCAGACAAACTCAGCCAGGCAGGCGGTGTCGGCCGGCGAGGGCCGCTCGGCGGCGGCAAAGTGGCGGGAGCAACGCGGTGAGCTTGCAACTGGACCAGGTTGGCCTGTCGGTGCGCGATGCCACGCATATTCATCCAACGTCGCTGACGTTTCTGCCCGGCTCGCTGAATGTGCTGCTGGGGCCGACTTTATCGGGCAAGACCACGTTGATGCGGCTGATGGCGGGTCTTGATGTGCCAACCACGGGCCGCATTCGCTTCAATGGTGTTGACGTGACGGGCAAGCCGGTGCGCGACCGCAACATCGCCATGGTCTATCAGCAGTTTATCAATTACCCGTCACTGACAGTCTATGAGAATATCGCTTCGCCATTGCGGATCAAGGGCTTGGCGCGGGCTGAGATCGATAAAAAGGTGCGCGTTGCGGCCGGACTGATGCGCTTGGAACCGTATCTGCAACGCACTCCGCTAAGCCTCTCGGGCGGTCAGCAGCAGCGCACAGCCATCGCCCGGGCGCTTGTCAAGGGCGCCAGCCTGGTGCTGATGGACGAGCCGCTCGCCAACCTCGACTACAAATTGCGCGAAGAGCTGCGCGCCGAGCTGCCGCGGCTGTTCGAGCAATCGGGCGCAATCTTTGTCTACGCCACCACGGAAGCCGCCGAGGCGCTGCTGCTGGGTGGCAACACCGCGACCTTGCACGAGGGCCGCATCACCCAGTTCGGGCCGACGCCGGAGGTTTACCGCAATCCACGCGACACGGTGACGGCGCGGGTTTTCTCCGACCCACCGATGAACTTCGCCACGGCTGACATCTATCAGGGCCAGGCGACGGTGGCTGGCGTACGGCTGGCGGTTCCGGGCGTTGCTAACGGTACCTATCAGATCGGCTTCCGCCCGCATCACGTGCAGCTGTCTGCGGGGCCAGGCCTCGTTGCCGTGCCGTCGACGGTGGTGGTCAGTGAGATCACGGGGTCCGAGAGCTTTATCCATGTCGATGTCGCCGGCAATCGCTGGATCGTGCTGGAACCCGGCGTCGTCGACTTCGCGCCCGGCGCCGCCGTGCCGATCTTTGTCGATGCCGCGCGGCTCTACATTTTCAGCGGTGATGGCAAGCTGGTGCAGGCGCCAGATTTGCTTGGCAGTCAACAGACCTCGCCGGGCAGACAACCCACGATGCAGGGAGCATAGTCCATGGCCCGCATCGATCTGGTCGACCTCGCGCACGCCTACAAAGCCAATCCGACGGCGCCGTCGGACTACGCCTTGAAGCCGATGACCATGACCTGGGAGCAAGGCGGCGCCTATGCGTTGCTCGGGCCGTCGGGTTGCGGCAAGACTACGTTGCTCAACATTATCTCGGGCCTCGTGATCCCGTCGCAAGGCACCGTGGCGTTCGACAAGAAGGACGTCACGCGGCTGCCAACCGAGCAGCGCAACATCGCCCAGGTGTTCCAGTTCCCGGTGATTTACGACACCATGACGGTTGGCCAGAATCTGGCGTTCCCGTTGCGCAATCGCGGCATGGATGAAGCGCTGATCGACAAACGCGTGTCGGAAGTCGCTGTGATGCTGGACCTCGGCCGCGACCTGAAGCGCAAGGCGAGCGGGCTGACCGCCGACATGAAACAGAAGATCTCGCTCGGCCGTGGGCTGGTGCGCTCGGACGTCGGCGCGATCCTGTTTGATGAGCCGCTGACGGTCATCGATCCGCACATGAAGTGGCAACTCAGGGCGCAGTTGAAGCGCGTGCATGAGCAGTCCAACGTCACCATGGTTTATGTCACGCACGATCAGACCGAGGCGTTGACGATTGCCGACAAGGTCGTGGTGATGTTCGAGGGCGGCGTTGTGCAGATCGGCACGCCGCAAGAGTTGTTCGCCAAGCCGGCGCATACTTTTGTCGGCTATTTCATCGGCTCACCAGGCATGAACGTGCTGCCGGCGGCGATCGACGGCAATGTCGCGATTGTCAGCGGTGCGCGGCTGCCGCTGGCGCGCTCGTATCAGCGTCCGGCCGCAAGCAGCCGGGTTGAGATTGGTATCCGGCCGGAATTCCTGCGGCCGTCTCGTGATGGCGAGGGATTGCCGGTGACGATCACCCGTGTCGAAGACACCGGCCGGCACAAGATCGTGCGCGCCGAAAGCCAGGGCACCAAGCTCGCCATGCTGATGCCGGAGGGTCAATCGATCGAGCCCGGCGCGGCGCGGCTCGCTGCCGACCCCGGTCATATTCACGTTTATGTCGACAGCGCCCGCGTGGAGGGTTGAATGGAACGGCCCTTTGACAACCGCGCCTGGTGGCTGGTGCTGCCGGTCCTGCTGCTGGTGGCGTTCAACGCCGTGCTGCCGTTGATGACCGTCGTCAACTACTCGATGCAGGATACGTTCGTCGCCAATCAATTCTTCTGGAACGGCATCGGCTGGTACAAGGAACTGCTGGATCCGTCCGCCGAGCTGGGCGGACGGTTCTTTGATGCGCTGTGGCGCAACGCCATGTTCTCAATGATCATCCTGGCGATCGAGGTGCCGCTTGGCATCCTGGTGGCGCTGTCGATGCCGAAAAAAGGCTGGGGCGTCGCTGCCACATTGGTGGTTCTGGCGCTGCCGCTGTTGGTGCCGTGGAACGTTGTCGGCACGATATGGCAGATCTTTGCGCGCGGCGACATCGGCCTGCTTGGTTGGACCATCAACAAGATTGGTATCGACTTCAATTACACCAATGACTGGCTGGCGGCCTGGATTACCATTGTGCTGATGGATGTGTGGCACTGGACCAGCCTGATCGCGCTGCTCTGCTATGCCGGCCTCAAATCGATCCCGGATGCGTTCTATCAAGCCGCCCGGATCGATGGCGCGACACGCTGGTCGGTGTTCCGTTGGATCGAGCTGCCGAAAATGCGCCGCGTGCTGCTGATTGGCGTGTTGTTGCGCTTCATGGACAGTTTCATGATCTATACGGAGCCGTTCGTCGTTACTGGCGGCGGCCCCGGCAACTCGACCACCATGTTGTCCATCGACCTGGTCAAGATCGCGCTCGGCCAGTTCGACCTCGGCAAGGCCGCAGCATTCTCCATTGTCTACAACCTGATCATCCTGGCCGCCTGCTGGGTGTTCTACACGGTGATGAACAACGTCGACGCGGACGCCAAGGAGCAGGCGAAATGACCAAAGGCAGCCGCAGCGCAGGAAGTCGGGGTCAGGCACTTGGCGCGCCCGCAGCCATCGCCCCATGCATGACCGTCAAGCACGCTAAGTGCCTGACCCCGGTTGTCTGCCTGCACGGAGCCGCATCATGAAACTGTCGCGCACCGTGCTGCCACTGTACCTGCTGTTCTTGATGTTGCCGATCTATTGGCTCGTCAATATGAGCTTCAAGACGACCACCGAGATTACTAACAGCATGAACTTGTGGCCAGCAGCGCCGACGCTGGCCAATTACCGCGAACTGTTTACCAATCCAGCCTGGTTTAATGGCTTTACGTTTTCGCTGACTTATGTCGCGATCAATACGGTGATCTCCATCACTGTCGCCCTGCCGGCGGCTTACGCCTTCTCGCGCTACCGCTTCCTTGGCGACAAGCACCTGTTCTTCTGGCTGCTCACCAACCGCATGGCGCCGCCAGCCGTATTCGCGTTGCCGTTCTTCAATCTGTATTCTGCAGTAGGCCTGTTCGATACGCCTTGGGCGGTGGCATTGGCACATTGCATCTTCAATATCCCGCTCGCCGTCTGGATCCTGGAAGGTTTTATGTCCGGCGTGCCGCGCGAGATTGACGAAACGGCCTATATCGATGGCTATTCATTCCCGCGTTTCTTTACCCGCATCTTCGTGCCGCTGATCGCCAACGGCATCGGCGTCGCCGCCTTCTTCTGCTTCATGTTCTCCTGGGTCGAGTTACTGTTCTCGCGGACGCTGACCAACAACCGCTCGATCGCTTCCATCATGACCCGCACGGTCTCGGCAGCTGGCATCGACTGGGGCCTGCTGGCGGCGGCTGGCGTCATGACCCTGATTCCCGGCGCGCGGGTGATCTGGTTCGTCCGCGACTACATTGCCAAGGGCTTCGCATTGGGGCGGGTATGATGCACGAAGTTCGGCAATCGGAAGTCGGCAATCGGCAACACAAGGGCAGCGTTTG
>JANNSA010000257.1:0-9387 GCA_031402115.1 Hyphomicrobiaceae bacterium
TCGATGCCGGCGGTGAGGATGATGATGGTTTGAGCGATGGCGATGATGCCGGTGACCGTCACCTGCTGCAGCACCAAAGAGAGAGTGCCAGGCGACAGGAAGCGCGGTGCGATGATGCCGAAGCCGATCACGCTGACGATCAGGATGAGGGCCGGGATCATCGTTGGATTGTTGCGCAGGAAACCGCGGATCCAATGACCCAGAGTGCGATCATCGCGCTCGAACGAGGCTACTGACTTGTCTGCTTCACTGAGTGTGGCTTCAAAATCTGAGATCGTCTTCGTCGGTGCAGCCGCGTCACTCAACTTCGTGCACTCCCCAGCGCTGATCGTCCAAAGGCATCACCGTTCGCGCCACTTTGCGGGCGCTTAATACACGAAGGGCGACTGTAACAGCCGCCCTTCTCACTTCAAGTGCTAGGCAGCAACAGCGTTGGGATCAGCCCCAGCACTTCGCCATGCCTTCTTTGGTGTCGATCGACGGCACGCCAGCGGCTGGCTTATCGGTGACCAGATTGACACCCGTGTTATAGAACGACAGGCCTTCGGTAACCTTCGGCTTGGTGCCATCTTTGGCAAATGCAGCGATGGCTTCAACGCCCAGTGACGCCATCAGCAGCGGGTATTGCTGCGAGGTGGCGCCGATCACGCCTTCAGCAACCGACTTGACGCCAGGGCAGCCGCCGTCAACGGAAACGACCAGCACGTCCTTTTCCTTGCCGGCTTTCTTCAGGGCCTGATAGGCGCCTTCAGCGGCTGGCTCATTGATCGTGTAGACGACGTTCATGCCTGGCTCTTTGGCGAGCAGGTTCTCGACGGCAGTGACGCCGCCTTCCTGGTTCGCGCCCGAGGATTCATGGCCGATCACCCGCGGGTCCTTCTCGGAACCCATGACCTTGCGGTCAGGAACGTCGATACCGAAGCCAACCAGGAAGCCCGTGTCGCGCAGAACGTCGACCGAGATGTTGTCCTTGTTGATGTTGAGCATGCCGATCTTGGCATCCTTGGCCTTGTCGCCGAGGGTGGCAGCTGCCCACTTGCCGATCAGCAGGCCAGCTTCAAAGTTGTCGGTTGCGAAGGTGATATCTTGACCATCGGCGTCGCCCAGCGGCGTGTCGAGCGAGATAACCAAAACGCCACCGGCGCGGGCCTTCTTCAGAGCTGGGCCGACCGCGTCGTTGGACGGGGTGATCAGGATGCCCTTGGCGCCAGCGGCGACGCAGTTTTCAATGGCGGTGATCTGCGGCGCGGCGTCGCCGTCCTTCTCGCCGGCATAGGCCTGGAAGTCGAGGCCAGCTTCGGCGGCCTTGGCGGCGGCGCCTTCCTTCATTTTCACGAAGAAGGGGTTGGTGTTGTTCTTGGTGATCAGGCAGGCCAGTGCGCCAGCAGAAGCCGGCACGGCGGCGAACAAAACGGCAGCGATAGCGGTGCCGGCGATCAGCGAGAGCTTAAATGACAAGAGATGTCCTCCCATGGACGTTTCACGACGTTCAGGGGCGAAGCGTTTGCTCGTTTGAGCTGACCAATAGCAACCCCCCGAAGACATTCACGATCGATCACCATATTCTGACCGGCTTATGGTCAAACTGCGCGCCCGCCGTGAAAATCGACACCGGTGTAGCAGCGCCACTCGCTCTATCCAAGTGTCTGGGCAAGGGAAAATCGGTTACGGGGAACATGCGGGCGCTATGCCCGGTTCCGACGTGCGGATGTCTGAAGCTATCAAGGCAGACGCTTCTGCAACCAACGTTTAAGGGACTGGGCGCGCGGCAGCCGACGCAGGGATGACGATGCTGTTGAGTTGACGCGGCTGCAATCGGCAGGTGGCAACCAAGCTGCAAGGCGTAACGACCAAAGCTGGAAGACTAAGCTTCCGCCATAGTGGTGAAGTCGGCCAAGCCGATATTGCCGCCAGATGCGAGCACGCCAAGCGTCTTGCCGGCGAGCTTGAGGGATGGGTCGAGCACGGCCGCCAGGGCGACGGCGCCCGATGGCTCCAGCACGATCTTGAGATGGCGGAAGGCCAGGCCCATGGCGCGGCGGACGGCAGCATCATCGACGGCGACGCCGCGCGCGACACGACCGTGCGCCACGGCAAATGTCACAGTGCCCGGCATAGCCGCTTGTAAGGCGTCGCACAGGGTCTTCGGGCTGGCAACATTGCCAACGCGGACGCCACCGTGCAGCGATCGCGCGAAATCATCATAGCCCGCCGGTTCGACCGCGAACACATCCGGGACGTGCGCCGCTTGCTCGCAGGCCAACGCACAGCCCGCCAACAATCCGCCGCCGCCAACCGGCACCAGCACAGCGTCGAACGCCACGCCTTCAGCCTCGGCTTGAGCCAGCATTTCCAGCATGGCCGTCGATTGGCCAGCGACGATCCATGGATCGTCAAACGGATGCAGCAACATCGCACCCGTCGCCACGGAGAAGTTGCGCGCCCGCTCATTTGCGACGACTTCGCGCTGCCGGTCGCCGTGCTCCGACAAGACGATGTCGGCGCCATAGTCGCGCGTGGCCTCGATCTTTGCTGCGGGTACGTCGGCGGGCATGACGATGGTGACGGCAATGCCCAGCATCCGCCCGGCCGCCGCCAATCCTTGCGCGAAGTTACCCGACGAGAAGGCAACCACACCGCGCGCCCGCTCGTCGTCGCTGAGGCGGCTCAGACGATAATAGGCGCCGCGCATTTTGAAGGAGCCCGTCACCTGCAAACTCTCGGCCTTGACGAACACGCGCGCGCCAAGCGCCCGGTCGAGCGCCGGCGACGACAGCAGCGGCGTCTCTCGTACCACTCCGGCCAATACGGCACTGGCGCTTGCAAGCTCCGCAGCAGAAGGAATTATCTGTGGAGTGATTTGGTTCATGGTCTGCGGCAAGTCCCTTTGCTTCGCTGTCAAGCATAGGACATAAGGCGGGCGGCCGCATCGGCTCACTATTCCCATCCTCACTGTCCCCAAGCAGCGCGGTCTCTTTGAATAGTTCTGGAAAACTGAACGTAGGCATGCCGGCGGCTGCTTCAGTCGCAACGCTTGTCGTCATTCCAGGAAGCCCGTGTTGACCAAGGTGCCGCAAGCCGACCTGAGTGGCGTGACGACGGCTGCGGGCCGTGGTTTCGCGCGGCGCATGGCGCTGTTCTATGGCGTCACCTGCACGATCGTCGGCATCTACGGTCCGTTCATGCCGGTGCTGCTCGAACATCGCGGGCTGACACCCTTGGCGATTGGCGTGGTGCTGTCACTGCCGAGTTTCATCCGGGTGTTTTCAACACCAGCAATTGCCGTGCTGTTTGATCGCAGCCCTGATGCCCGCAGGCTGGTGGCAGCGTTGGCTCTTGTCACATTGCTCGCCTTTGTCGGTTTCGGCTTGGCGACGTCGATGCTCGCGATCGTGCTGGTGATGGCGCTCTTTGCACTGTCTGGGACAGCGCTGATTCCGCTGACTGATACGCTCGCGATGCGCGGCGTTACGCAATATGGGCTTAGCTATGGGCGGATGCGCCTGTGGGGGTCGGTAACCTATGTTCTCGCAACCTTTGTCGGGGCTTTGCTGATTGGGATCTATGGTCCGGCCAGCATTGCGCCGATGCTGATAGGCACAGCGATTCTGGTGCTTGCCGCGACCGTCCTGCTGCCAACCACAGGTGCCGAAAACCGTTCGCCCACCGGCCCGCCGGTTCGCTTCGCCGACGTGGCGCGGCTGCTGCGGGCGCCGCGCTTCATGACATTCCTGGCGGCGGCCAGCTTGATCAACGCGTCGCATGCCGTACTGTACGGCTTCGCGACGCTGCATTGGCAAAAGCTTGAGATACCGGCGGCGCATATCGGTGGTTTATGGGCAATGGGCGTGATCGCCGAGATCACGCTGTTCGCGTTCGCGGCGGCGCCGTTGCGATTGATCGGACCCGCCGGCATGATCCTGATCGGTGCCGTCGCCAGTGTGCTCCGGTTTGGACTGATGGGCTTCAATCCACCGCTCTGGCTACTCTATGGATTGCAGGCCATGCATGCGCTGACGTTTGGCGCGACCCACCTCGGCGCGATGCAATTGCTTGGCACGGCCGTGCCACGCCGTATCGCCGGCACCGCACAAGGCCTCTACGCATCCGCCACCGCTGGGCTTGTGATGGGGGTGGCGGCGCTGTCGGCGGGATGGCTGTATGGCGGTTTTGGCGAGGCAAGCTACTGGATCATGGCCGGGCTCGGCGGACTGGCGCTGTGGCCGGCTTGCCTGCTGTGGGCGCAGCGCGGGCCGATGCTGGACGAAGCGCCGCCAGTAGCAGCGCCAGATCAGGCGGTGGCGGGCTCTCGAAGCGCAACGCCCGGCCCGTAACCGGGTGCTCGAAACCCAGCACGGCGGCGTGCAAGGCCTGCCGGTCGAGTGCCACAAGCGCAGCGCGCGCCGCTTCGCCGAGCTTGGCGGCACTGGCGGCAAAGCCTCGGCCATAGGTGGCGTCACCGAGCAACGGATGCCCGAGATAGGTCATGTGCACGCGGATCTGGTGCGTGCGGCCGGTTTCCAGTTCGCACTGGACGAGGCTGGCGGCTGGCGCGCCATCGTGCCCTGCAAATGTTTCGAGCACCGCATAATGCGTCACGGCATGGCGGCCGGATTCGTCGCGGACCACGGCCATGCGCGTGCGGTCGGTGCTTTTGCGGGCGAGCGCCGCGGCGATGCGGCCCTGTCGCCGCTCCGGCACGCCCCAGACAACGGCAAGGTAAGCGCGCTGCATGCGGCCGTCGGCGCCGTGTGATGCGAACTGCGCGCACAGGCCGCGATGTGCCACGTCGGACTTGGCGACCACCATCAGGCCGGTAGTGTCCTTGTCGAGCCGGTGGACGATACCGGGCCGCCGCTCACCGCCAATGCCTGAGAGGCTATCGCCGCAATGCGCGACCAAGGCGTTGACCAGCGTGCCGTCGGCATGGCCGGCGGCCGGATGCACAACCAGTCCAGCTGGCTTGTCGATCACGATCAGCGCGGCGTCTTCGTGGACGATCACCAGATCCATGGTCTGACCCCGGGGGACAGCCGCTCTTGGGGGATGCTGCGTCAGTGTGATGATGCTGCCAAGTTTGACCCGGTGTTTTGGCTCGCTTATTGTGTGGTTGTTCTCTGTCACTTGACCGGCCTTGATCAGGGCTTGCACCTGCGAGCGACTGACACCGGACACGTGCCCGGCCAGGAACACATCCAGGCGCTGGCCGGTAGTGGGTTCAGCCACCTTCAGCGTGGTTGTCCGGTGCGGTTCAGTCTTAGCGGACATCGGTAAACTCTGTAGAGCAGGACAAGGCACTGAGCATGGATGACGGCTTACCCCAACCACACGGCGCCGTCGCGCAGGCCTTTACGCCGCGCCAAGTGATGATCCTCCGAGGAATGCTGGCGATCATGGCGCTGACCTTCGCTGGTGGCCTCGCGCTCGTTGGTGTCGCGATCTTCATGCGCGGCTCAAGCGTGCCGCCGACGCCGGCAGCCGTTGATGTGCGCGCGCTGGCTTCCGGCCAGGCCGGTGTCAGCTTTGCCGAGGGCCGTCTGCCAGCGGGCGCCAAATTGGTCAGCTCGCATGTCAGCGGCAACGATCTGGTACTTGTTTACGAAGATGCGGGTGGCACCCTGCTGGCCCGTTTCAACAGCCAATCCTGGCAGCTGACCGGCATTGCCCGGCTGGCGCAATCCACCTCCCCTTGATCAGGTTGCATGATGAACAAGATAGTTTCCGGCACTGCCATGGCGACCGGCATCTGCGTGTGCTCGTTGAGCAAGCTGCCGGCCATGACCGAGCGGTTGGGCGCCTCGCACGTGATCACCCTGATCCGTGAACATGAGGCGATCCCGACACCAGCCGGCATCGATGTCGGCAATCATTTGCGGGTTGGCATCAACGATATCGTGACGCCTGGCGACGGCCTGATCCATCCAGCCACCGAGCATGTCGAGGCGGTGTTAGGTTTTGTCCGGCTGTGGCCGCGCTCGTCGCCCATTATCATCCATTGCTGGGCTGGTATCAGCCGCTCGACGGCGGCCGCCTTTATCACGCAGTGTGCGCTCGATCCGGACGCTGATCCGTCGGCGCTCGCCTGGGCGCTGCGCGCTGCTTCGCCAACCGCGACGCCGAACCGGCTGATGGTGGCGCTCGCCGACGACCTGCTTGGCGCCAGGGGCCGCATGGTCAAAGCGATCGCCGCGATCGGCGCCGGCAACGCAGCCATGGAAGGCGAACCCTTCCTGCTGCCAGCCGGGCGGTAACGAGGCGCGTACTGCTAGTCAAACAGCGATGCTTGCGCAGGGCGGCATCGAAAAATGATGGCAAGGCGTCAGCAGGTGCCCTGATGTTCCTCAACCACAAGGCGGCGATTGAGCTGCTGGTGCAAGCCGCCGACGAGATCGGGTTTGACCGGTACACCATACTCAATCTGCGCGGCATGCTGGCTGCAAACCTGCTGCCTGACCCCGATGCCGCCGGCCGTTTGCGGCGCATCCCGGTGACGATTGGCGGGTCAGCATACGATCCGCTCGAAGTCCCGCAATTGTTGGAAGCCGGCTTCCAAATGTTCCTCGCCTGGGCCAGCGCGATTGAGGACGCATTCGAGCAGGCATTCTTTGCCATGGCGCACGGCATGGGAGCAGGGTCGCCGCCCAGCTCCAGAATCGAGCCCCAGCTGACTGGGCAGTTGGTTGGGCAGTTAAACTAAAAGTGATGAAAGTCATGCTGATACAGGGGGTCTGCCGCGTGCTGCATGCTCAGCTTCGCCACATGCCTGCCCTATATCCGCCGTGACCGTGCGGCAGCACTGTGCTGACGTGACGAGAATTGGCAGCGATCGCAACGGGAACCAAGGCGAAGCGTGGGCGCCCTGGCTAATCGGACATGAAGGAAAGTCTTGATGACCATGCTGCAGAACCACCGCCCCGAATCCAATGCTTCACAGCCGGGGCGGTCTGACAACGGCGCACTGGCGGCCGCTGGGTCCGGTGTGGACATCGGCTTGAGTGCCGCGATTCTGTCGATCCAGGATGACCATCCGCAAGTCCTACTGGTGCGTCCGAGCGGCGAAGTGGCGACGCGGCAGGACGCGGTGCCGAGCGGCCCGTTCCAGCCGGCCGACCACGGTACGCTGGAAGATAGCCTGCGCTACTGGGTTGAGAAGCAAACTGGATTGCCAATTGGCTACGCCGAGCAGCTCTATTCATTTGGCGATCGCGCAACCCAGGCGGCGCGCCGGCGGGATGGCTCGCCGTCGGTTTCGATCGGCTATCTTGCCCTGACGCGGATCGCCGATGCTCAGGATCTGGCCGGCGGACTGTGGCGCAACTGGTATGTGCATTTTCCTTGGGAGGATTGGCGCACCGGCAAGCCAGCGATCCTGACAGAGCAGATTGAGCCGTGGATCAGCGCCTGGGCGCAGGCGCCGCAGAACATGCAAGGCCGCTCGGGCTGGGATCGTGTGAGGCTGTGCTTCGGATTGGACGGCGCCACCTGGGATGAGGAACGCGTTCTAGAGCGCTACGAAATCCTTTACGAAAGCGGCATGCTGGCCGAAGCCGTGCGCGACGGACTGGTGCCCGAGGCCAAGGCCGCAACACCGCGTGTCGGCCAACCTTTGCGCGATGACCATCGGCGTATCCTGGCAGCCGCGATCGGGCGGCTGCGCGCCAAAATCAAGTATCGCCCGCTGATATTCGAGCTGATGGCACGCGAGTTCACATTGTTTGAACTGCAGAAAACGGTCGAGGCGATCCTTGGCAGTTACCTCCATAAGCAGAACTTCCGCCGGCTGGTGGAAGGCACCGGCTTGGTCGAACCCACCACGGACGTGCGTACTCACACCGGTGGTCGCCCCGCTAAGCTGTTCCGCTTCCGCCGTGAAGTGCTGATGGAGCGCCCGGCGCCTGGCGTGCGTGTCAAGGTCAGCCCGGTTTTGCCGGCTTGAAGTCGAGGTCAGGTCGCGCGATGCGTGCGACCTGACCCGCTCCACCCCGATTCTTGCCTTGAACTTCGAGCTGGGCGACGCCACATCCCATTCAAACTTGGTCACGTCCGGTTCATCTGGATAATGCCATAGCTGAGTTCGCAACCAGGACGCGGATCAGGAGGAGGCAACCATGGCAGTCAGTGTTGTTCCGATGGTTATCGCCATCTACGGTATGGGCGCGGTCGCCAGTTCGTTGGCATCATACTTGATTGCTGCGGCCAAGCATCGTGACGCCTCGCATTGGGCGTTCCTCGGTTTTGTCTTCCCACCTTTGCTGCTGCTGACCTTCTTCCTGCGGCCGCTGCCGCATGAACAGCGCGTGCAGCGGCGCCTGCAGCGCGGCTTGGAGAGCTACATCGCCGATCGCAATGATGACTGAGCCTCGGCCGCGTCGCCGGACTCGCGTATTGCTCGGCAACGCATTATGACGGCAGCGCCCGTCGTCTGATCTGGAAATCCGGCGGCGTTTGTACGGAGGCTGGTTGCTCGTGTCTGATATTGCCTGGACGCCCTTAGTCATCACGGTCTACGGCATTGCGGCCATCGTCTGTGCCGTGATTGCCTGGTTCACGGCCAGTCGCAAGTATCGCGATCGCCAGTCGTGGGCGTTCACCTGCTTTTTCCTGCCGCCGATGCTGCTTGTCCTGGTCTGGCTGAAGCCGTTGCGCCTGCTGTATGCCCCAGCTCTTCGCCATAATGACGAAGGCGATGATGATGGCGACGGCGACGGCCAGGCGACGAGCGCGGCAACGCGCTACACCCACGGCGTCTAACCGTCAGACGGCGACGCCGCCATTTTTGATCAGCGCCGCCATGGTCTCCTTGTCGAACGCAAGGTCGAGCTTCAGCGCCTCGGCCTCGGCCAGCGCCTCAAGATCGTCGCCCTCGATAGCTTGCGGCGCGCCACGCCGCCACTCCGCCATGTAGGCATCACTGTCACGCTTGTCGGCGCGCATTGCAGCCATGTCGATGCCCTGCTCAAACCGCTCAGGCAGCTGCCTTTTGGCGGCTTTGCGGCCTTCCTTGACGATCACTTGCGCGGGGATGTCGCGCCAATACAGGATGGTCAGTTGCGGCATAAGCAGGTCTCCTCTGATCGCCGCTCCTTACGGCAGTTCGTGAACTCAGTCACGGCCAACAGCGCCGCACGCCGGCAGTAGCGCTCGTCGTCCTCGCACTGATTGGTGTCGCGAGTGGTCTGTATGTCGCGCATTGCCGGTGGTTAAACTTGAACTCAGCGGTCACGTAGTCTTGATCGCCAATGTTGGCCCTTGACGAAGTTGCGCACTACCATTCTGGCGTCCGCCGCAAGCCTGCCTGAATATGCTCGTAGCTCAACTTGCGGCATATCATTAGTTCTGAGGGGCCCCCGGAATGGGCTGCTCGTATGGGAGGTTGACCACCAATGT
>JANNSA010000258.1:0-2959 GCA_031402115.1 Hyphomicrobiaceae bacterium
GAGATGAAGCTCCTCGACATCGAAGGTGACACCTTCCATCCTGAATGGAACTACACGATCAAGCCGCGCACCGGTCAAAAGCCGTAGCGGTTATCGTTGAAGGTGTCCTTAGCGGCTACGCAGGGAATCCGCGTGTGGGTACTGTCACCTGCCAATACTGATGTAGGCGATGCACCATCCTCACATTGCAGCACTGGTATCGGGCGGGCAGATTTCGGTATGGACGGCCCCGGAAGTTGGCAGCGACTTGCAATCATATGAAGAGCACTTCATTGTTTAAGTCACGCTAATAGATGTCGCACTTCATTTTTGAGTCCACCCGATTGCAGATTCTGATGTGATAATGTATCTTATGGTAATTTACTCACCCAATGGGGTAATCGGCCAATTGGGCATTTGCCAGATAGCTTGATTGTCGGTCGAGATTCTGTCTTATAACCAGTAACCAGACTGTCCTCAGAGGCACCGCGTCGCGCCTTGTACCGGTGGCGGCGCTCCGACCTCCCGATGGTCCGGTCTCATTCGGACGGTGATAGTGTGTAGCCGGCCAGAGTCCCAGCCAACTGGGGTAGACCGGCCTTTGCGAGCCGAGATCGATATTCATGGAAGCCGATTTGCGGATTTTTCATTCGAGCCAGTACGTTAGCGATTGAGTTCAAGAGACCGTCAGGGTCGGATGCAAGTACGTCCATTAAGAAGGCATCGGGATGAAGTGCGACGATGCCATGATGACCGAGTGCTTCAGCCGGAAAATCCTTGAGATCTTTGGTCACGATGCTTGTGGCACCTGCGGTGATGGCCGCAGCAAGAACGTGGCGATCGTCGGGATCCGGTAGTTGCAGTGACAGAATGAGATGGTCAAACCCTGAAACGACGGCGTCGTCGACGGCGGCATTCATTGCCGTCTTACGGCGATCAATGCGGAACGGATCGAGGTCCGGACGGTTCGCCTTCAGATGCGTCGTCCATTCCAGATGGATGCGTTCCGACCAGAATGCCCGGAACAGTCCTGCCCGGGCACTTTCCATGATCAGGTCGGACAGGGTAACGCTGTAGAAGATGTTGGCATCGAATAAAGCGCGGAAGTGGACCACGGTCAGTCCAACCCAAGCTCTTGCCCAATGGCGACCAGGTCGTTCATGGCATCGTCGCTGACGGCGTCGGCTTGCTGCTTGTAGGCGAGCAGGTCTGCCAAGCGGATGCGATGATGCGTGCCCACCCTGTGCGCCGCAAGCACCCCGTCCTCGATCCGTTGCATCACGAAGCCGCGTGAGACGTTGAGCAGGTCGGCGGCCTGATTGGGCGTCAGTTCGTCGTCGACCGGCAAGATTGCAATGGCCTTGCTACGCGCCAGATCCCGGAATGCCTGACGCAGCACGGTAACAATCTGCTCGGTCAAGGGAAGCTCGGCGCCGGTATCGCGGTCGATCAGCGTATAGCGTGATCCGAGCCGGTCCATACTGACAAGCGCCTGTTGTGCAATCTCAATTGTCGCCGGTGTCGGGGTGACCGGAGAGTTGTGGGTGCGAATACTCATGTCTGGACTCCGACTTCAATCATCATACGGTCAGTATACCGCACGAGAGCCGGGCGTGTCAATATCTGACATATCTGACACTCCAGCAGATGGCGAGCGATCCGCCAGGGGAGGCAAGCGCGCTCCCTACCCCAGCTGGCACTTGATGCCGTCGAGCAGCAGAGTGGCGATGAGATTGATGTCGTCGGGGGCGCAAGCGGTGCGGATGGTGCCGGCACCGAGGAGACCGCCGGAGAAGGTCAGCGAGCCGCTGGTGTGCGGCTCGCTGCGATGGGTGATGTCGATGCCGGTGGCCGGATCGCGAACGGTGACCGGCCAATCGCACTCGATCTGTTCGAGTGTGACGGCCGAGAAGATGTCGCGAACGGCGAAATCCACCGGGGTTAGCCGTTAGCCGGGGTCTTTGGTGCCGGTTTGCCAGCTGCCGCCACCGGGGTGGCTGTCGCGACGGCCATGGTGACCGTGGCGGCAGCGACGGGGCGACGGCTGCCCTGTCCAGCGGATAACAAGGCGCGGGTGGAGGCGTCGATGATCTGTTCCTTGGCCACCGTCGACAGAAGCGAACCGCCGGTGGTGATGACGCGGGACTTGAACTCCTGGGTCAGGGTAACGCGGCCGGAGTCTTTGAGCTTGGCGGCATCATCAGCGGTAAAATCCTCGGCGGATTTGATGTTAGCGGCGGGGACGAAACGCTGACCGCCGATATCGACCAGGGCAACCCCCTGCTCACGCACCTGATCGAGGCTGAGGTCGGTGGTCTTGGAGGATTTGTCGTTGAACTGGATGGTCGTGCGTTTGTCGGCGAAGTCCTCGACCGGCTTGCCGTATTTCTCGGACATGCGGGCACGTTCATCATCGGTGATCGGCCGGATGGTGCGAATGGTCGGAACCGGAACAATTGTGGAAGTGTTGATTTGCAGACTGTTACTCATGAAAATACTCCTAATACATAGTTGTTGACAATTCTGTGGATATATTATTGTTATTTTCGCTATGTCAAGAATTGTTTTTGATATTTGACATAATCGAATAAGTTTAGAGGAGAGTTCAATGAGTAGTTCTGAAAACAAATCACCGGCGCTGATCGCCTATCATATTCGCAAAACCCAGGAGAAATCCTATTGGGATCGGGTCGGCGTGGCGTTCCAGCACAAGGATGGACAGGGTTTTGATCTGGTGTTGGAATCGGTGCCGGTCGATGGCCGGGTGGCGTTGCGCATGCCGACAGAGAAGAGCGAAGCCGCACACGAGGCCGCATGAAATCGACGGTTGACGGGCTCTATACGGTGGAAGAGCTGTTGACGATGGCGCAACGATTGGTGGCGCGCCTGCAGGATGCCGGCGTGACGCATGTGCGTGACGTGGTGCTGAACTACGACCCGGCGAACGGCCAAGGGGTGCGGCTGGAACTGGGCACGGCGG
>JANNSA010000259.1:0-12748 GCA_031402115.1 Hyphomicrobiaceae bacterium
GCGATACGGCCTGAAGAAGGCCTTTCGCACCCTACGCGTTCGCAGCCCAGTTTGCGCCGCCGTAGGGTGCGAAAGGCGTCTTCGCCGTATCGCACCAGAGCGAGCGCCAGCGCCAGCCTCTGGTGGGATACGGCCTGAAGAAGGCCTTTCGCACCCTACGCAGTCGCAACCCCGTTTGCCGACAATTTCGCCAGTTCAGGCTCTTTGGTTGATTATTCCTCGCACTCAGCATTTCCCCGCGCATAGTGGCTTTCGTCTTGTCGCAGGATTGCAGAAATAGAATTCTATTCTGATTGCCAGCCATCTGGCCCTTGCGATCGACAGCCGAATTAGGGCACTTTACCGGCCGGCGAACCGCAACCGTCCGGAGGCTCGCATGGTGATCCACCGACGCACCGTTCTGTTGGCTGGCGCGGCGGCTGTCATGGGCGCAGCCGCAGTCAGCGTCATCAGCGCCACGGGCCGCAAGCCAGTGTCCGCGGCCAGCGTTGCATTGCGGGCTGGCCATTTGCCCAACCTGACCAACGCCCATGCCCTGGTGGCGCGTGAGTTGGCGGATCAGGGCCGGCCATTCCTCGAACCGCGGCTCGGACCGGGCGTTCAACTCACATGGCACAGCCACAGCGCCGGTACGGCGGTCGCCGAGGCCCTGTTCGCGGGCACCCTCGATGTCGCCTATGCCGGCCCCAGCCCGGTGCTGAACGGATACATGCGCTCCGGTGGCGCCGAACTGCGGGTGCTGGCTGGCGCCTTGCGCGGCGGTGCGGCACTCGTGGTGCCGGCCGCCAGTGACTTGCACTTACCGGCTGACTTCCGTGGCAAGCGGATCGGCACGCCAGCGCTTGGCAACACGCAGGACGTGGCGGCGCGCTCCTGGCTGATCCGGGGTGGCCTGACCATCACGCAGACCGGCGGCGATGCCTTGGTGCAGCCGACCAGCAATCCGGATCAATTGGCGCTGTTCCAGACCGGCGCACTCGACGCGGTTTGGACTGCGGAGCCCTGGGTGACACGTCTGCTGCGCGAGGCCGGTGGCCGTATCCTGGTCGAGCAGACTGGAGCGCTGACAGTCCTGGTTGCCAGCACCGCCCAGCTCGCCACGCACCAACCGCAACTGGCGCAGCGATTCGCCAGTGCGCACCGGGCGCTCAACGCCTGGATCGCCGCCCATCCGGACAAGGCACAGGAGCTGGCGCGGGCACAGCTGGTGCGGCTAACCGGCCGCCAACTACCGGGGCCATTGGTGGCTGACGCTTGGGCGCGGCTGCGCTTCGACACGCAGGTCCAGCCCCGTGAGTTGCAGGCACTCGCTGATGATGCCGCCACCGCAGGCCTATTGCGTGCGACAACCAGTTTGGCTGGGCTAATCGTGGAGGCGCACGCGTGATCATCGCACCCGAACTCGACGCGCCCGCTGGCGCTGTCGCAGCGGTGACCGGATTGACAGTCGTTGACGTGTCCAAGGTCTTTGATCAGGGCGTCGTCACCGCGCATGCGCTCGACCACGTCAGCCTATCCATTGGCGACGGCGAATTCGTCTGCCTGGTGGGCCCGAGCGGCTGCGGCAAGACCACCCTGCTGACCATGATGGCTGGCCTGGAAAGGCCCGACAGCGGGCTGATTTCGTTTCGCGGCCGGCCGGTCACGGCGCCCGGTGCTGATCGCATGATGATGTTCCAGGATGCGGCCCTGTTCCCCTGGCTGACGGCGCTCGGCAACGTGCTGTTCCCGCTGCGGTTGAAGCCTGGTCTGTCGAAGCCCGAAGCGCGCGCGATTGCCGAACACTATCTTGACTTGGTCGGCCTTGGCGCCTTCCGGAATTCCTACCTACATGAGTTGTCCGGCGGCATGAAGCAGCGCGTGGCGTTGGCGCGCGCGCTCGCCCCCGATCCGCACATGCTGCTGATGGACGAACCGTTCGCGGCGCTCGACGCCATGACGCGCGAGCAGCTGTACAGCGACCTGCAACGCATCTGGCAAGAGACCGGCAAACTGATCGTGTTCGTCACCCACAATGTGCGCGAGGCGGTATGCCTTGGCGACCGTGTGGTGGTGTTCTCGGCAAACCCGGGCCGGATCCGCGCAGATCTGGCGATTGACCTGCCGCGAGCCCGCGAGATCAACGATCCACGCATCCCGGCTTACGCCGCCGAATTGACACGCATCCTCAAACAGCCAATGGCCGGCGATGCACCAGTTGCGGAGCCGATGCCATTGCCGCGCCGCAAGGTGGCGTCATGACCAGGACGCATTCCATGGCGGTCCCGGTTGGGCTGATTGGCGCCAGCGGCGACGGCCCGCTACGCCCTGAAGCCGTTGAGGAAACACTGGTTGCGCGCGGCCCCGCCAAGGACAAGGTGCTAGGGATGCCGATGGCCCTGTGGAACCGTTTGACGGCGCGTCTGTCACGCAACTTCGGCGATTGGACCGCTGCGACGGCCTGGCAGAGCGCGAGTCAGTGGCTGCCGGGTCTGTTGTTTTTCGGTGGCCTTGTGGTGGTGTGGCAGCTGATGGCCCTATCCGGGCGCTGGTCGCCGGTGCTGTTGCCGGGGCCGCTCGCCGTTGCGCACTATCTGTTTGCTGCAACGCTCGATGGCACACTCACATTTGCCCTGCTGGTCACCCTGCAGCGGCTGGCGCTTGGCTATGGCATCGGGCTGGTGCTGGGATTGCCACTGGGCTTGCTGGTCGCCCGTTTTCCTGTCTTCCGGCAGATCATTGGCCGCCTGGCGCTAGGGCTGCAGACACTGCCGAGTGTCTGCTGGGTGCCGCTGGCGCTGATCTGGTTTGGCCAGAACGAAGTGGCGATGCTGTTCATTGTTGTCATGGGCAGCCTGTGGTCGGTGGTGCTGGCCACGGAAGCCGGTGTGCGCACGGTGCCGCCGCTGTTCATGCGCGCCGCCCGCACCATGGGCAGCACGCGGCTGCATATCTGGACGCATGTGATGGTGCCGGCCGCCATGCCGCAGCTGGTCGGTGGCCTCAGGCAGGCCTGGGCGTTTGCCTGGCGCTCTTTGATGGCGGCGGAAATCTATGTCAGCGTTGCTGGCCATGCCGGCTTGGGCAATCTGCTGCACTATGGCCGCGAGCTGCTGGCGATGGATCAGGTGATGGGCGTCATGCTGGTGATCGCGCTGATCGGCCTTGCCGCCGACTTCGCTCTGTTTCAACCTTGGGAGCGCATGCTGCGCCGCCGTTGGGGTTTGGAACGGCCATAATCGCCCGGCCACCGCAGGGCATTGCGATTATGCTTGAGCTATGCATTTTTGACAATTGTGCGACGCACAAATTGCCGAGGCATCCCGACGGACGCCCCGGCTGCTTTTCTGCTACCAGATCTCACTTAGGCAGCGTCGCTCCGGCGCTCGACATAGCCGCCTTCCGCGAACAGGTCGCGGGCCGAGCGGCGCTCATCGCCTGGCGATTTCTGCCGTACGAGATGCGCGATGTCGCCACGCTTGATGCCGATATCGGCGAGATCGCGGTCTGAGAAGGCCTGCAGCTCGCTCTCGGCGTTGCGCAGCTCGACCCATTCGCGATAACGAGCAACCAGGGTAGATAGAGTTGTCATGATGTATCTCCTTTGCTTCGAACCGAAGTGCGCTCTTGTCGACGCCTTGGTGCGTTGCACAATGAGCAAGCTAACCATCGATCTCCGTTCTGCAAACCCTTGGTAGCCGAACGCAGCTATGCGTTTTTTGCATAGATAAAGTCATGAGAGGGTCACAAATGGTTAAGGCTTCCCCGGCACGCGCGACGGGCAAACCGGCCCCTGATCGCCTCGGCATCGGTCTGATCGGCACTGGCTATATGGGCAAATGCCATGCGCTCGCCTGGAATGCCGTTGGCCCGACTTTTGGCGACGTGCCGCGGATCGAGCTGGTGGCGCTGGCCGAGGCCAATCCTGAGCTGGCCCAAGCCCGCGCTGCGGCGTTCGGCTTCGCTCGCGCCACCGCCGACTGGCGCACGCTGCTCACCGATCCGGCGGTCGACATCATCTCAGTTACCACCCCCAACGCCTTGCATGCCGGCATGGTGATCGCGGCGCTCGAAGCCGGCAAGCACGTCTGGTGCGAGAAGCCGATGGCGACCAGTCTGGCCGACGCCGAACGCATGCTCGCCGTCGCCGGCAGCAGCGGATGCGTCGCGGCGCTCGGCTACAATTACATCCAGAACCCAATGATCCGGCAGCTTGGCGCGCTGCTTGATGCCGGCGCGATCGGAGCCGTCAACCACGTCCGCTTTGAGATGGACGAGGACTTCATGGCCGATCCTGAAACACCGTTCAGCTGGCGCAGCGAAGCCTCGGCCGGCCACGGCGCGCTCGACGATTTCGCCGTGCATCCGCTATCGCTGATCACAGTGCTGTTCGGCAAGGTCACCGAGGTGATGACCGATCAGGCCAAGCCCTACGCCACGCGGCCGGTGCCCGGCGGCAGCCCGCGCGCCGTGGCAACCCACGATATCGCCACCAGCCTGATCCGCCTGGCGAACGGTGCCTCCGGCCTGCTCGCCGTCAACCGCTCAGCCTGGGGCCGCAAGAGCCGCATCGCCCTGCAGGTGTTCGGCGCCAACGGCTCCATCCTGTTTGACCAGGAACGCTTCAACGAACTGCAGCTGTACAGCCGCGACGGCGCGCCCGAGACGCACGGCTACCGCACCGTTTTGGCGGCGCCACACCACGCTCCCTACGATCGCTTCATCCCAGCGCCCGGCCATTGCCTCGGCTTCAACGACCTGAAAGTCATCGAGGCCCACGAGCTGATCAGCGCAATTCAAGGCAAGCCAGCCCGCCTGATCGACTTCGCGGCCGGCTTTCAGATCGAACGCACCGTGGACGCCATGGCCCGCTCGTCGCGCGACCGGGCGTGGGTCAGGGTGTGATGGGCGTTTGCAGAGCGGGCGCAGCAAACAGCATGGGATCCAATGCGCCCCAAGTTCTAAACTGCTACTTCAAACCCTTGGCGCGCTTCCAGGCGTCCTGCCAGGTGCGCAGGACCTTTTGACTGTGTACTCTTGGCAAGGTCAGACGCTTGATCACCTCGTCGGGCGGATAAAGATCCGGATTTTCCGTGAGTTCAGCCGGCACCAGCTTCTTGGCTTCGCGGTTGGCCGTGGCGTAGCCGGTTTCAATCGCGGCGGCGGCGGCGATCTCGGGCCGCATCATCGTGTTGATGAAGGCATTGGCGGCGCCTGGGTTAGGCGCGTCCTTGGGCACAGCAAGCACGTCCGTATAGGCCAGCGCGCCTTCCTTGGGGATGCGATACTGAATGTTGAAGTTCCGGCCGGCCTCTTTCGAGCGCCCTTGCGCGACCAGCGCATCGCCCGAAAAACCGAGCGCGATGCAGTATTCGCCATTGGCCAGGCCGTTGGCGTATTCAGAGCTATGGAACTTGCGGACGTAGGGCAGCACCCGCTTCAGGACTTCGGCGGCGGCGTTCAATTCGGCTTCGTTATCCGTATCCGCCGGTTTGCCCATTGAGATCAGCACACTGCCCAGCACCTGCTCGGCGTCATCAAGCATGACGATGCCGCACTTCTCGAATTTGGCGGCGATCGCCGGATCGAACAGCAGCCGCCAGGAATCAACGGGCGCGTCAGGCATGATCGCCCGCACCATTTCGACGTTGAAGATGATCCCCGTGGTGCCCCACATCCACGGCACGCCGTGCGCGTTCGCCGGATCAATTTCGCCGAGCTTGGCCATCAGGCCGGCGTCGATATTGCCAATATTGGTCAGCTTGCTCTTGTCGAGCGGTGCCCAAATGCCGGCGGCAAGCTGGCGCGCGAAATGGGGCGACAGGTTGGGCGTGACGACATCATAACCGCTGCGGCCGGCGAGCAGTTTGGTTTCGACCACGTCATTGCTGTCGAAGACGTCATAGATGACCTTGGTTCCGGTCTCGGCGGTAAAGGCGGGGATCGCCTTGGAGCCGATGTAGTCCGACCAGGAATAGAGCCGCAGTTCATCGGCCTCAGCGGTCACGGCGCCAAGTGCCAAGGCGAGTGCGGCGAACGCCGGCTTCAAGATTGATGCGGACATGACAAATCATCCCTTCACGGTTGGACAAAACGGAACTTTGCTCAGGTCTCAGGACATGGGCGGCAGCAACTCTGCCGGCGTCGGCTCTACGAGCCGCCCGTAGAGGCCGGGCCGCCGGTCGCGGAACACGCCCCAGGTGCGCCGCCATTCCCTCATCGCCGTTTGATCAAGCGCGGCGGTGATGACGCATTCCGAGATGCGGTCGGCCTCGGCGATCTTGGCGCCGGTGAAGTCGGTGATGAACGACGAACCGAAAAACGTCACATCGTTGCGTTCCCCGCGCTCGACGCCAACGCGGTTGGTAGCGATCACCGGGGTCAGATTGGCGGCGGCATGGCCTTGCATGGCACGTTGCCAGTGGTCGCGGCTGTCCCAGCCCGGCGTGCTCGGCTCTGATCCGATCGCCGTTGGGTAGATCAGCACGTCGGCGCCCATCAGCACCATGGCGCGCGCGGCTTCGGGGAACCATTGGTCCCAGCAGACACCGGCGCCAATCCGGCCGGCCCGCGTTTCGAACACGCGAAAGCCCGTGTCGCCGTCATCGAAATAGGTCTTCTCGCTATAGCCCGGCGCGTCGGGAATGTGGCTCTTGCGATAGACGCCAAGCACCGCGCCATCGGCGTCGATCATCGCCAAAGAGTTGTAGCGCCGCTCGCCAGCCTGCTCATAGAAAGAAACTGGCAGCACGACGCCGAGTTCGCGCGCCAGCTTCGACAGCCTCGTGATCGCCGGATGGCCCTTGGCCGGCTTGGCGCGATCACGCTGCTTGAGGTCGATGTCCTTACAGAAATAGCAGCCATCGATCAGCTCCTGCAGCACCACCAGCGTCGCGCCACGCCGCGCCGCCTCGCGCACATGGCTCTCGATCTTGTCGAGATTGGCATCAAGATCATCACCCAATGCCAGTTGCACGGCGCCGACTATCAGCTGGCTCACGGTTTGCCCTCCTTTGAATTAGGCTACGCCTTTGGGCTGCTGCTGGGTGGCGCAATGGATGCCGCCGCCGGCCTCGCCGATTGGATCGACATTGAGGCTGACGATCGCGCGCCCCGGATAAAGCTGCCCAAGAATTCGGGCGGCTTCAGCGTCGGCCTTGTCGTCGCCGAACTCAGCGCCAATTGCCGCGCGGTTGCAGACGTAGTAGTTGACATAGCTCGAGACAAAATCGCGGTTGCGCGAGCGGATGTTCAACGGCTCGGGGATCACGACAATGTCGAGCTTGCGGCCTTCGGCGTCGCGCGCTTGTTTCAGGATTTCATGAGTTTCAAAAGCCGATGCTGACCATGGATCGCCGGCGTCCACCTTGGCCGGCAACTGGATCAGCACCTGGCCCGGCTTGACGAACCGGGCGAGCGCATCGATGTGGTAGTCGGTGATGTCCGCGCCCTTGATGCCCGGCGCCCAGATCATGTGTGACGCTCCGAGCGCCGCCAACAGCCGCGCTTCGACTTCCGCCTTATCGCCCTTGTTGCGGTTGCGGTTGACCCAGCAGCTCGCATGCGCCAGCAGCGTGCCGGCGCCGTCGTTCTCGACACCGCCACCCTCGCCAACGACGCCACTCTCAAACACTCTCAGCCCGAGCCGTTCTGCGACGCGGGCGGCAATGCGACCGTCGTCCTTGTGAGTCTGTTTGTTGCCCCAACCGTTGAAGTTGAGTTCGCTGATGGCCAGTTCGCCCTTGTCGCTGACGAGAAAAGTCGGGCCGGAATCTCGGCACCAGAGATCCTCGGTTTCGATCGGCCAGGTTTCGATGCCAGCGCCGAGCCGCTTGGTGGCATCCGCCAACTGATCCGGCCGCGCCAGCACGACAACCGGCTCGTGCTTGGCGATCGATTGGGCGATCAGCGCGATCTTGTCGCGCACCGTGTCGAGCGCGCGCCGGCTGCCGTAAATGTCTGGCCGCGCCGGCCATTGCATAAAGGTCCGCTCGTGCGGATCGGATTCCAGCGGCATGCGGAAGCCGGCGGCCTTAGCCGAGACCGGCTGACCAGCCCATGCAGGGCGCATTACATTGCCTGAGATACGGCCAGCCATGCCCGCCGCTCCCATGGCGATCCCGTTCCGCAACACCGCCCGTCGCGTACTCATCGCGGTTCCTCCTGCGTGATGCAGTGAATGGAACCGCCGCCTGGAGCGATGGCGCTGACATTGACCTTCTCGATCGGAAAGTTCGGGAAGGCGGCGCGGATGCTGTCAGCGGCGCGATCATCGGACGGCAGCCCATAGACCGGCAAAACGATGCCGCCGTTGGCCTTGTAGAAATTGATGTAGGAACGGCAGAACACATCCGATGTTGCCGTCGCCTCGGAGGCTTCCTCGATTGTCACCACCTCGAACTGGCGGCCGCGCGCATCGGTCTGCGCCCGCAGCGCCGCCAGATTGTCGGCGAGGATGCGGGCATGCGGATCGGCTGGGTCGGGATTGACCTCGAACAGCACCTTGCCCGGCCCGAGCGCACAACACATGCCATCGATGTGACCGTCGGTTTCCGTGTCGAACGGGTCGCCCGGCAGCCACACAACCTTTTCCACGCCGAGCATGCGCTTCAGCTCCAACTCAGCCCAGGCTTTGGAAACGCCAGGGTTGCGATTGGGATTGAGGATGCTGGTCTCGGTGCAGATCAACGTGCCGTCGCCATCGGTCGTCAGCGAGCCGCCCTCGCAGACCAGGAACGACTGCGCAAACTCGGCGCCGGCATGGTCGAGCACCTGGCCCGCCAGCGCGTCGTCGGCGTCGCATGGACTATGCTTGCCACCCCAGGCGTTGAAGCGCCACGACACGCCGCCAATGCGGCCATCGGGATGCGCCAGGAAGGTCGGGCCGGAATCCCTGATCCAGGCATCGTCGATGGCGAGCGGCACGATCTCCACTTTGGCATCGAGCAGTCGGCGGGCGGTCTTGACGTGATCAGGGTGCACGACCATGGCGACCGGTTCGAAGCGGGCGATGGCCTTGGCGACATCCGCATAGCCGAGCTGAATTTGCGGCAGCCGGTCGCCATACAGATCCTGCCGGTGCGGCCAAGCCATCCAGGTCCGCCGATGCGTCCGCTCGGGGCCCGGCATGCGGAAGCCGAGGTCCAGCGGCGTGCCCCGCATCGGCTTGCGTGACGGCGTCGCCTGCTTATCCATGCCCGCACCCCTTCCATGACTGATGCTCATGGACACCACTTCCGTTTTGCGGTCCAATGAGATTGGATGTGGCAATCAATGAAAATCCTTCATGTATGAAGCACTATCGACATGTGCCGCCGACGCCGTGCCTGCGCGGCTTTGAAGCCACCGTCCGGCTCAGCTCGGTGACCTTGGCGGCGGCCGAATTGGGCCTGACGCAGTCGGCCGTCAGCCATCAGATCAAACTGCTGGAAGAGCATGCCGGGCAGCCCTTATTCCTCCGGACCGGCCGCGATCTCAAGGTCAGCGACGCCGGCCGCGATTATTACCGCGCGGTGCGCGATGCCCTGGACCGGCTGGAGGACGGCCTGAAGCGGCTGGAGCCATACCGCAAACCCAACAGCGTCGTCGTCTACGCGCCGGCTGAGTTCATTCAGTGCTGCCTGATCCCGGCCTTGCCGGATTTGCGCCGCACGCATCGCGATATCGACCCGTGGCTGGCGGCCATGGCTGGCGCGGTCGATTTCGCCAATATGGAAATCGACATCGCCATCCTGCGCACAGCGGCGGCGCCCAGCGGCCTGCGCGTGCACGATCTCGGCCAGGACCGGCTGTTGCCTGCCACCAGCGCCTTGCTGGCAAGAAAGCTCAAGGCGCCCGCCGATCTTGCGCGGGCGGCGCTGATCCATGACGAGCGGCGCGAGCGCTGGAGCGACTGGCTGGCGCTCGCCGGCATGACGGGATCAGCGGCCATCGCCGGCCTGAACTTCAGCGATTCCGGCCACGCCCAGCACGCCGCCGAACAGGGCCTCGGCGTTGCGCTGGCGAGCACCATGTTGGCGGCGTCCAGCATCGCGACTGGCCGGCTGGTCGCGCCGTTCACGCTTGCACTGGCGTGCCGCGAGCACTGGTACGCCGTGACGCAAGAGCAAAGGCTCGACGATCCCGCAACCCGGCGGCTGTGGGACTGGCTGATAAAGCCAGGCCGCTTCGCGACGGCGTGAGCGGGCATTGCCGGAACCGGCGTCGGTCGGGGCGTAGGTTGGGTCAAGCCCTTCGCGAGAACTGACATTCACCGGCATACCGGCAAAGCGTCAAGCCCGCCGGCGCCGCCCCGCGCATAACGCGTCGGGTCTCGCAAAGGGCTCGACCCGACCTACATCCTGGCAAGTCGTGACAGCGGCGGTCAGGACTTCTTTTCCCTCAGGACTTCGCGCATCGCGTCAGCGACGATCGACGGCATGTCCGCCCGCAAACCCTTGATATCGGCTTCCATCCGACCGAGCCTACTCGTGTGATTTTCCTGCACTGCTTTCAGACCATCGAGCACACCGTCAATGCCATCCAGCCGTTTGGTATGCATGTCCTGCACGGCCTTCATGCCGCCTAGAGTGCTGGCGATGAACTCGATGCTCTTGGTGTTGGCAACATCAGATTTCTCAAGCGCGGATACCCGGCGAGACAGCGTCGCGAACTCCTGATCGGTGACCGTCATCGGTTTCCCTCGGCAAGACTCCTGATGTGTCATTACGTTCACAAGCCGCGCCGGTCCAGAAGTTTGGCGGCCCGCGCCTGAATCCGCGAGCGGTCGTCAATCCGCTCGACCCCTCACATCGTCTCCAGCTCGTCGATCATGCGTTCGATCACGCTGAGGCCTTTGTCCCAGAATTCGGGCTGCGACGCATCCAGCCCGAACGGCGCCAGCAATTCTGTGTGGTGCTTGCTGCCGCCGGCCCGCAGCATGGCGAAGTACTTGTCCTGGAAGCCGGGTTCGGCCTGTTCGTAAACAGCATAGAGCGAGTTCACCAGGCAATCGCCGAAGGCATAGGCGTAGACGTAGAACGGCGAATGGATGAAGTGCGGAATATAGGTCCAGAAGGTCTCGTAGCCGGGCTGCAAGGCAACCGCCGGCCCCAGCGCTTCGGTCTGCACCGCCTTCCAGATCTGGCCAATCTGCTCGGCGGTCAGCTCGCCCTCGCGCCGCGCCAGATGGATCTGCCGCTCAAACGTGTAGAACGCGACCTGGCGCACCACTGTGTTGATCATGTCCTCCACCTTGCCGGCCAGCATCGCCTTGCGCTCGCGCGGGTCGGTGGTCTGCTTTAGCAGCGCCTTGAAGGTCAGCATCTCGCCGAACACGCTTGCCGTCTCGGCCAGCGTCAGCGGCGTTGACGCCATCAGCGGGCCTTGCGCCGCCGCCAGCACCTGATGCACGCCGTGCCCCAGCTCATGCGCCAGCGTCATCACATCGCGCGGCTTGCCCTGGTAGTTGAGCAGCACGTAAGGGTGCGCCGACGGCACCGTCGGATGCGCGAAGGCGCCGGGCGACTTGCCGGGCCGCACCGGCGCGTCAATCCAGCGCCGCTCAAAGAAGCGATCGGCGATCTCGGCCATTTCCGGCGCGAACGCACCATAGGCGTCCAGTACCATGCGACGCGCCTCCGGCCAGGCGATCAGCCGGTGCGGCTGGTCCGGCAGCGGCGCGTTGCGGTCCCAGTGCGAGAGCTGCGCCATGCCCAGCCATTTGGCCTTCATGGCGTAGTAGCGATGCGCGGTGCGGCCATAAGCGTTGCACACCGAATCGACCAGCGCCGCCACCACTTCCGGCTCAACGCTGTTGGACAAATGCCGGGCATCGGCGACATCCTTGAAGCCGCGCCAACGGTCGGAAATCTCCTTGTCTTTGGCCAGCGTGTTGGTGATCAGCGTGAACAATCTGAGATTCTGGCCAAAGGTCTTGGCCAGCGCGTCGGAGGCGGCGCGGCGCTTGGGCTCGGCGGCGTCCGTCAACAGGTTGAGCGTCTGCTCGATCGCCAGTTCCTTGCCGTCGACCTCGAAGCGCAATGCCGTCATGGTCTCGTCGAACAGCCGGTTCCAGGCACCGGGGCCGGACTGATACTTCTCGTGGAACAGCTCTTCCAGCCTGTCGTCGAGCTGGTACGGCTTCTCGCGCCGCACTTCCTCCAGCCACGGCCGGTAATGGCCGACACTTGGGTGTGCCATGGCGGCCGCCAGCGCCGCGTCATCGATCCGGTTCAGCTCCAACGTGAAAAACAGGATGTCGGTACTGATCGCTGTCAGCTTTTCCTGCATGTCGCCGTAAAACTTGGTGGACGCCGGATCCGAGGTATCGGCGGCGTAGCGCAGGCCAGCATAGGAGCCGATCCGGCCAAGTTGATCCTGCAAGCGCTCATAGCGCGCGATCGCCGCGCCCAGCGCCGCTGGATTGCTGGCCGCGAGTTCGGGCAGCTTGCCCTTGAGGTCAGCCTTGATGGCAGCGGCTTCCGCCTTGCCGCTGGCCAGATCAGCAATCAGCTCGGGGGCATCCGGCGCGGCATAGAGATCTCCGAGATTCCATTCGGGCAGCGCGTCGGCCGCGAGCGGATCGGTTGACGATTGAACGGGCATGGCAATCCTCCTGGGCGGCGCTGGCGCTCGATGTAGGGGTTACGCATGCCCGGCCGCAACTGCAAGCGACTGAACCGGGGTTGGGGAGTTGTGCGGCAGGTGGGGGTCAAGTATTTGGCAGCGGTGCAGGATCGGCGGTCTATACAGCATTCATTTTCTATATGAAACCTGTCCTAAACTGCTT
>JANNSA010000260.1:0-2248 GCA_031402115.1 Hyphomicrobiaceae bacterium
GAGTTGGAAAATACAATTGGTATTCCACAACGTAGATATACTTCTTTTCGGTGACATCCCATTCGGCAAATGGTCCCAGGCCCGTCGTAAAGGTCTTTGCAGCGCCATCCACCCAGATTTGTTCGGGCAACGCCAATCCACGCTGAACCCTTTGGTAGATGTCTTCGAACAGATCGTCAGCGACATGCAGCTCCACTGTAAGCGCATCGCATTCGTTTTCATCGTCGTCCCAATGGCTTATCCAGCCGCTGTGTGTACCTATGCCAATCTGCAGGACAGAGTGTTGTGGTGGCCTGTGCTCGTCGTCTTGAGTTGCAAGCGTACCGCCGGCATGGATCGACACTAGGCAAGGGAAGCGCGACATATGCTTTGCCGCGTATTTGCTTCCATGCAAGGTTAGGCTATCACTTGAAACGCTAATACCCTTGCAATTGATGTTGAATTGTCCTGTTATTTCGTCAGCCTGCCTATTGTATTGGCTCACATAATTGTGACGCCATTCAGTCGGATTCACTCGGAGTCTCAGGCGTGGTCCGGAAGACATGGCATAGGGCCCTCGCAACGGCGGGAGATCGTAGATTTGCTCGACTATCCCGTCTCGTACCAAGTACGTAAAGCAATAGCACTGCAGTTCGGCAGTTCAAGCTGTAGTCGGAGGCATGCTGTAGACCGTTCCCGTAGGCGACGCATTCGACGCAGTACCACCCCATGCTGCAGCTGCTCACGACAGTTATGGGTCAGAAGCAGAAATTCAAACTGAATCACTACCCACCGTCCGCGTGGCTTGTGCGATACTGCCAGCGGCCTTTCGCACCCTACGAACTTGCCTCTTGTCCAGGCGATGCCGGGTCTCGTGATCCGCTGCGAATCGCGCTGGCCATGCTAGGGCAGCGGTGGGCGATCAGAGGGCTTAGAACGGCATGGCGGTTGCAACCAGCACGGGCAGTACGATCGCCACGGTGATTGCCGAGCGGGGACCGCGCGCCAACAATTTCGATGCTATCCGGCTGGCGGCGGCGGCGTTGGTGCTGGTGTCGCATGCCTGGCCGCTGAGCACCGGCAACAATGCTGGCGAGCCGCTGTTTGCCCTGACGCGCGGGCAGGCGACGCTGGGCAATTTCGCTGTCGCCGCATTCTTCTTTGTCAGCGGATTGCTGATTACGCAGAGTTGGCAGCAGAGCCGGTCGCTTGAGCACTTTGCCCGGAAGCGCGCACTCCGGCTGTTTCCAGCGCTGATCATTGCCGTGCTGCTGACGGTGGTCGTGCTCGGGCCGCTGTTCACGACGCTGGCGCCATCGGCTTATGCATCCGATGCCAGCACCTGGAGCTACTTGTGGAACATTTTGTTGCGCACGGTCGATACGCTGCCCGGAATGTTCGCGAGCAATCCGTTCCCGGCCGCCGTTAATGGCAGCCTGTGGACGTTGCCCTATGAGGTGCGCTGTTACGCCGTGATCGCCGTTCTCGGGCTGGCTGGCCTGCTCGGCGGCTGGCGAGTGACGGCGGCCGTCACGGGGCTGGCGGCGGTAGCCAGCCTCGTGTTGTGGGAGTTGCGCGCGCTGGCCGGTAGTTGGAATGGAATTGTCGTCGCTCTGGCGCAACAGGCTGAGCTGTTTGTGCCGTTTGGTCTTGGCATGCTCGCCTGGTTACGCCGCGACAGCGTGAGCTTGGGGCGATTACCGCTGTTTGGCGGCCTCGTGATCCTTGCGGCGGCGACGCAGACCACGCTGTTCAGCCTGCTCGCTGCCTACGCGATGCTGTTGATCGTGCCGACACTCGCCTATGCCGCAGCCGCATGGCCCCGGCAGATCACGGCCACCGGCGACTATTCCTACGGCCTCTATCTCTATGCGTTTCCCGTGCAGCAGACCCTGGTGGCGCTGCTCCCCGGTCTCGGCATTGCCGCGCAGATCCTGCTTGCGCTGCCCGTGACGCTCGCCTTGGCCGCCCTGTCGTGGCATTTTGTCGAGCGGCCGGCGCTTGCTTTGAAGGCCGGCCGGATTACAACCAAGTTCAACGCGGCCGCTACCGGCTGATCCACGCTCTTCCAAGTCGAGACGCACCGCCATGCTGCACGATCGTGACCGCATCTTCACCAACCTCTATGGACAGCACGATTGGGGCCTGGAAGGCGCCCGCAAACGGGGTGCCTGGGACGGCACTAAGCGCATCCTCGACATGGGTCACGATTGGGTGGTCGACGAGGTCAAGGCGTCGGGCCTCAGGGGCCGCGGCGGCGCCGGCTTCC
>JANNSA010000261.1:0-2408 GCA_031402115.1 Hyphomicrobiaceae bacterium
TACCGCCGCTGTTGCGCTTGGCAAAGTCCTGCACCCAGGTTTCAGACATCGTGCCGAGTGTTGCAAAGGTCATGGAAACGTAGTCGAGCTTGGCGATCGCCTGCTCAAGACTGGTGGCGCCGACGCCGCTGATTTCGAGCGCCGAGCCGTCATAACTGAACGTCACTCCGGCGCCGGCGACTTCATTGGCAACGGACGCAAGCGTTGCAAGTCCAGCCGGGCTTTGCCAGGACGGCGTGCCAGTCGTGCCGTTGTGACCATACAATATGCCGCCGGTAAATGCCGACGGTCCGCTCAGATCGAGATGCGGCGCCTGCGCCAGCGGCAAGACCTCGATTGTCGAGAGCGCAGTCGCACTGGTGGTGCCAAAGGCATCGTTGGTGACGACAACGGTGAACTGCCGCGGCGTCGCATTCGGCAGGTGGTTGCCGTTCTCGAAGGTGATCTGCTGCAGCGCTAGCTGGTAGTCGGCGGGCGTGCCGCTGCCGGCAATTTCGATGCTCAACGCGCCGCCGGTGCCGGCCGCCACGGTGTAGGTGAAGCCGCCGACCGTGCCGGTGGACCCGTCGGCAACGATGGCGCCGCCGATGCGCACGATGTCGCCGGCTTGCGGGTTGGTGAACACTACTTCGGCGTGGTCCAGGGTGGTGCCGAGCGCCGCGTGCTGAGTGACGGCGACGTCAGCGTCAACGATGCCGACCTGGCCACCCTGCTCGGCGACGACGATGTGATAGCCGGTGCCCGCCGCCGTGGAATCGTTGCCATCGAGATCGAGGGCCAGCATTTGCGTCGTCACCGGATTGACGAAGGTGAAGTCGCCATCGCCGTCGTGTTCGAAGCGTGCCTGGATTGCAGCACTGTTGGCCCACAACCGATAGGTGATGTCAAAATACGTCACATTGCTCCAGCGGTACACCACCGCCGAGTTCGGTTCGCTGGCCTGGTCTTGCGTGCCCGATGACAGCAGCGTCGCGCCACTGCCCGAAATGACGACGTTGGAAATAGCCTCGGTCGTATAGCTTTGTAGATTGTAAAGGGACGGAGCGGCGCTTTCGCGCGTGTTGACGACGCCGCCAATGCCATCGATGTCCTTGATGGTCCAATTCGGCGTGCCGGATGCAACAACCGTCTGATTGGTGCCCGCGGCAAAAATTTCCCACCGCAAGGTCACTTCGCTTTGCTGCGTCAGTTGCACGAAGGGATTGTCGGCCGCGGTGCCGAAGAATGGCGTCGTTGCACCAGCAAAGCCCGGGGTGAACGCGATGACGGTGGCGCGAAGATCAACGGCCGTCGACCCGACAAAGCCAGCATTCGCCCAGATTGCCATCGTGCCAACGCCCCCCGCGCCCGAGACGGTCGGCTGTGCGGTGGTGGAGATGGTCAATGGCGCCAAAAGGCCGTTCCACTCCGGCGCGTCGACCAGGGCGGCGTCGATCTCGCCAGTCTGCGCTTCCAGGAACCAGTTACCGCCCATGGCCGCCGCGCCGGTGTCATCGGACGATGCGGCGACGTCTGCGCCGGTAAGGACCGCCAGTTCGGCGACAAACCGCTCGCCAGCCGCCGTGCCAGCAACACCGCAGCCATAGAGAAGAATGTCGCCGTCAGCGCCCAGGGCCTGGCCGATCGCGACAAGGCTGGCGGCTTGCGCGCTGCTGGTGGCAATCGATTGGGCGGTGACGGAGGTCGCGCCGAGGTCAAGCTGACCATCGGAACCGTGGCTGACGATATGGATCGCTGCAACGTCCGTGCGGCCACGCAAGGCCTCGGCTATCTGCGCCAGGCCGTCCGCACCGGGATCGAGGATGATGATCTCGGCGCCAGCAGGCAGGCCGGCGATCAGGTGTTGCGGTTGTGTGATGCGGGCATCGATAAAGATGATCTCCTGCGCCGGTGGTAAGGCTGCGGCCAGGAGCGGGGCGGCGCTGGTATTGGCGGCGGCGCTGGTGGCCGGCGCGGTCATCGCAGCAAGATCAGCCAAAGTTGAGTCAGGCGGCGCCGTTTCCGCGGCAGGCGCATCGGCGGCCATATCGCCGGTATCGAGCGCGAAATCAGCCGTCGCCAGTGCCGCGCCGTCAAACAGGAAGCGCGGCTCCAAGCGGCGCAATGTGCCAATCGGCAAGCCCCCCGGGATCAGCGGCAGACGCGTGCCGGAGCGAGCCTCGGCGCGCTGGTCGGCGGCGGCTTTCGCAACCTGTGCGGCCTCCAGGCGGGCAGCGCTGATACGCGACGAACGGGGTGCGAGACGGCGATCGGTCATGGCTTCTCTCCAAGGACAAGGGGGTCATTGCGGGGGTCAGGATCGGCTGCTCTTGAGCTGAGCGGCGCGTGTCGATTTGATCCTGGAGAGTGGTCCCTGGTAGTAAATGAATTCAAAGCAGAGGGAATTGAAACTCCTGTCCCAATCTGGC
>JANNSA010000262.1:0-1737 GCA_031402115.1 Hyphomicrobiaceae bacterium
GCATGTAGAGCGTGCCCAGTTCGGTATGCACCTTGGCGCGCTGCCGGGTATCGGTACTGGGCGTCTGTTGCGACACCGGCTGTTCGGCCGATTGACCTGGGGTTCGCTGGTTGACGGCGCAGCCTTCGAAGCACAGGACGGCCGCAAGAGCAATGGAAAGGAAGACGGCCTTCATGAAACGATCGCGACAAGCGGCATCGAATTGCGACTGCGTGCAGTCCGCGAAGAGCGGTCCAACACCTGCCCGGCGAGTTGGCCGCAGGCTGCATCGATGTCGTCACCGCGCGTCCGGCGGGTGGTGGTGACGACTCCCGCAGCGATCAAAATCTCGGCGAAGCGTCTCACCCGTTCCGCTCCGGAACGGCGAAACCCTGAGCGGGGAAACGGATTAAACGGAATCAGGTTGAATTTGCACGGCACTTCACGTGTCAGTCGGAGCAACTCAAGGGCGTCGGCATCATGGTCATTGATGCCATCCAGCATGATGTACTCAAAAGTGATGAAGTCGCGAGGGGCGGCCGGCAGATAGCGGCGGCAGGCCGCCATCAGCTCGGCAAGAGGATACTTGCGGTTGATCGGTACCAGGCGATCGCGCAGCGCGTCGGTTGCAGCATGCAGCGACACCGCCAGCGCTACTGGACAATCCCGACTCAGCCGGTCCATCGCGGGAACAATTCCCGACGTTGACACGGTCACGCGCCGGCGCGACAGGCCGTAGGCATTGTCGTCAAGCATCAGGCGTAGTGCCGGCAACAGGTTGTCGTAGTTGGCCAGCGGTTCGCCCATGCCCATCAAGACCACATTGCTGATGATGCGCTCGCCCTTGGGGTCGAACCCCAATGCTTTGTTGGCTTGCCACAGCTGCCCGATGATCTCGGCGACGCTCAGATTTCGATTGAAGCCCTGTTTGCCTGTCGAACAGAAGGCACAATCGAGCGCACAGCCGGCCTGGGTCGATATGCACAACGTCCCGCGATCATCCTCGGGGATGAAGACAGTCTCGATGGCGTTGCCGCCGCCGACATCGAACAGGAATTTGCGCGTGCCGTCTTCCGACCTCTTGTCGCTGAGCAAGGACGGCGGAGTGATGCAAGCCCCACCCTGGAGTTTGGCACGAAGGGTCTTCGCAATGTCCGTCATGGCGTCAAAATCACCCTCCCCGAAACGATGTAGCCAGCGCAGCACCTGTTTGGCGCGGAAAGGCTTCTCGCCATTGGCGGCGAAAAATTCTGTCAGGCCAGTAGCATCGAGATCGAGGAGGTTGATGGGCATTAACGCGAGTAAATGTTCAACATCGGAAAGAAATAGGCGATCTCGAGTGCGGCTGTCTCGGGAGCATCTGAACCATGGACTGCATTGGCTTCGATGCTGTCGGCGAAATCGGCGCGAATGGTGCCCTTCTCAGCCTTCTTCGGGTCGGTAGCCCCCATCAGATCGCGATTCTTGAGCACGGCACTCTCGCCTTCCAGCACCTGCACCATTACTGGACCCGATATCATGAATTCGACCAAATCCTTGAAGAACGGCCGTCCGCGGTGCACCGCGTAGAAGCCTTGAGCCTCTAGCCGCGATAGTTGCATCATGCGCGCCGCGATGATCTTTAGGCCGTTGGTCTCAAAACGAGAATAAATCTTGCCAATCAGGTTCTTGGCGACGGCATCGGGTTTGACAATGGAAAGTGTGCGTTGAACAGCCATCTTGAGCTCCAAACAAGGTTGAGCGAATCAATCTAAGCTA
>JANNSA010000263.1:0-1932 GCA_031402115.1 Hyphomicrobiaceae bacterium
GGCGATTACATGGCCGCGATCGACTTCGGCAGCTTCGGCAACGTGGGCGACGCCAACGTATGGTCGAAGGTCCACGACGAAGGCACGCAGGTCCTCGAAAACATCGCCAACGTCCGCGTGCCCGTGATCGCCGCTATCGAAGGCCGCGCGCACATCCACACAGAGTATGCACTGCTCGCCAACGTCATCGTCGCCGGCAGCAGTGCCACCTTTAACGATCTGCCGCATTTCGCGGGAGGCATCGTGCCGGGCGACGGCATCTTCACGACCTGGTCCTATCGGGCCGGTGCTGGCCGCGCGGAAACATTCCTTCTCGATCCGCAGCCAATCTCCGCTCAGACCGCTGCTGATTGGGGCGTCGTAAATTACGTCGTCGAGGATGGCCAGGCAGTGGCAAAGGCCCGGGCGCTCGCGGCGATCTATCTCAAGCAACCGGAAGTCACGCGTCGCAATACCCGCATCCACTTCATTCAGCCGCTCAAAGAGCGCATCGTCCGCGAAGTCGGCTATGGTCTTGCCCTCGAAGGCGCCAGCGCCAACGCGCTCGTACAGCAGATGATGGCGAAAGCGGCGTAACCCTGCGCCGCCCAAGGGACGCGACGCCGACCGCGTTGCTCCCTCCCCCCTGCACTTTCCTCCTCCCGATCCGATACCTCGTCACCAAAGGAACCTCGTCATGCCCCTGCAAACCGAACTCGATATTTTCAAAGCCTCCTGGCTCGATCGTGTTGGTCCCGAAGTTGCCAAGCTCGTCGACCATGATCATGTCGCACTTCGGGCGCTCGCCGCACGCGCTGCCAAGGCCGGTGATCGCTTCCCGACCCTCGTTTTGAGGGACCAGATGGGCCGTGCCATCGACCTAGGAAAGCTGGCGTCTCAGCAGCCCCTGATCGTCACCTTCTATCGCGGTGGCTGGTGCCCCTATTGCAACCTCGAACTGCGCGCGTATCAGAAGGCTCTGCCGGAGCTCGACGCCTTGGGCGCAAAACTCGTCGCCGTATCACCTGAGACGCCTGACAAGACGCTCTCGACGGCCGAAAAGAACGACTTGTCTTTCCCGGTGCTCTCAGACGGCAAAGGCCGCCTAGCCGACGCGCTCGGCATCCGCTTCGAGCTGTCGCCGGCAATCCACGCGCTCTACCAGAAGTTTGGCCATGACCTTGCCCTCGGCAATGGCGACGACCTCTGGGCGCTGCCGATGCCGGCAACCTTCGTCGTCGCCAAGGGCGGCGTGATCGCGCACGCAGACGTCGATCCTGATTATCGCAAGCGGCTCGACCCGGCAGTCGCGATCGACGTCCTGCGTCGAATCACCATGACCGCGGCAGCCTGAATTCAGCAGCACGCATTGAATCTGCAAGCCGCTGAACGTGAGGCAATCATGAACACCCTGACACGACTTGAACCAGTCGATCTCATGCCTGCGGAGCCAAAGCTCGCACCTGAAACACTGGGAATGGCCCTTGGCGTTACAGCGGCCCTGATCTGGGGCTCCTATCTCGCCATGGCCCGCGCCGGAGTTAGCGCCGGCCTTGGTGCCGCTGATATCGCATTCATCCGCACCAGCGTGGCAGGCCTCATCATGGCGCCTTGGCTGCTCTCCCACCAACCGTTACGTTTGGCAGGCGTCGGCTGGCGCCGCGCCATTGTACTGGCCCTGCTCGCCGGGCCTTTGTTCGTGCTGATCGGTGCTGGCGGTTATCAGTTCGCACCGTTGGCCCACGGCGCCGTGCTGCAGCCGGCGGCACTGACGATCGGAGCCATGATCGCCGCGAGCGTTATGTTCGGCGACCGACTGACTGCGGCGCGGATCTTCGGCATCGCGACAATCCTCGTGGGCCTTGCTGTTATCGCTGGGCCAGGTCTTTTAAGCGGGGGCGCCAGGACGCCGGTCGGCGACGCGATGTTCGTGACGGCCGGCCTGATGTGGGC
>JANNSA010000264.1:0-3235 GCA_031402115.1 Hyphomicrobiaceae bacterium
GACGGATGGAGCCGCTGGATACCGATCGCGTCACGCTGCAGGCGGTCGAAGCACCCGCAGCTGCGGACATTGTCCGCCCCCCGCTCGAGCCGGTTCATCCCGAAACGGTCATGTCCGCATATGGGATTTCACGCGTTAGTACCTACAGCACTAGCAAGGTCGTGCCGGTCCGGGATGTCTTACCGACCAGCACGGATGTCCTGCACTGCTTGCTCAAGCGCCTGTAGAAAACGCGACCGATCCGCTCGGGCGAAAGCCGGCGGGCCGCCGCGGTCATCTCCAGTCTCGCGAAGTTGTGCTTTGAGCTCGCGCACCGCCAGGGCCATGCCAATGTTGTCAGGGGTGAACGGCCGCCCGGCAGGTGTGATCGCGCGGGCGTTCTTCTTCAGGCAGCGGTCAGCGAGGGGAATGTCCTGGGTCACGCAAATATCAGTCGCCGCGATAACGTCGGCAATCCAGTTGTCTGAAGCGTCCGGGCCATCATCAACAATCTGCCGCTGAACAGATTGGCTCGCCGGCAATCGCATCCAAGCGTTCGAGACGAAAATGGCCCCAATGCCATGCCGCTCGGCGACCCTCACGATCTCTTCTTTCACAGGGCAAGCGTCGGCATCGACCAAGATGCGGACAACCATGGGTGCGCTCAGCATTGGCGAGTCAGTGGCGCGCAACGACTGGGCTCCGATGGTCGGTCAGGGTCACTTTGAGACCTCTCACGGCGATCCTGGCACACCCGCATGACCTCGGAAAATGGACATTCGCGCCCGTCGCACTCTCAACAAAATCGGTCTTTTGTGCAAAGTCCCCACCACATGAAAAAGGGCTGCACGTTGTCATGCAGCCCCCACTAGCCGGGCAGGTCAAGACGAGCAAGCGGCCGTTCACTCGCTCGTTGACAGCCGTGCCGCCATTCCCGACGCCACGGGCAGACACCGACCACGGGCGATCATACCATGGCGCTCTTAGTACGGAAGGTTCCGAACGCCGTGATAGACGCGGAGAATCACCAGCTGTTGCTTGGCCTCATCGATCTGATAGATGATTTTGAACCCCCAGGGTGAGACGACAAACTTGCGTGCCGGTGGTAGCTCGGAGACGCGCCCCATGCCCGGCACCAGGCCGAGCTTCGCGCATACTCTCTCGATGCGCTCGATTACGCGCCGCCCCCCACCGGATTGTTCTCGCTGATATACGCCCCGATGTCTTCCAAATCAGCGAGCGCTAGCTCGGAAAATCGAACGCGCATCATGCGCGATGGCGGTCGAAGAACTTTTTCACATTCGCGTCGCTCGCGAACTCGCCGCGCGCCACCGCCGCTTGCGCTTGCTTCACACCCTCGATCTCGTCGGCCGAAAGTGGCGCGTCATCACCTTGTGTCGCGATGAGCTCAAGCGCCTCGGCCGCTACCGCCTGCCGCTCCTCCGGCAAGTGCCGGATCTTCTCAATCGCCTGCTCAAGGACCTTGATCATGTCTGCACTCTAGCATGCCCTTCATCAGATCGACACCCAACGTAGCACCTGGCCAAGCAAAAACGCCGCGACGGAAACGCCCAAGTCGTTGAAGACTGAGAGAGCGACGGTGCTCCACCACGCGCCCTCGGCACCAACCTGCCGGGCCAGCGGCCACAGCCTCAGATATTTCGGCACGCTCGATAGCGAGAGGCCGGCAACGGCCAGTGGCAAGACGAGCCACTAGCCAAGACCGACCGTCGACGCCAACGCGACAGCGAGCAACAACCAAAACTCCACCGTGAGGAGACGCCGAGCCGGCGCGACAGCTCCAGCCGCGAGATGCCCTGCTTGGTCTGGGTCATGAGGTACATGGCGCGCAACCACACCGTCAGCTCGAGCTTGGTGGAGGCGAAGATCGTGCCGGCGATCAGCGAGGTTTGGGCGCGGCAGGCGTTGCACTGGTAGAGCCCCCGCTCCCTGATCACGCAGTGCGCAAGGCCGCCGCACGCCGGGCACACGAACCCTTCCGGCCAGCGCCACTGGAACAGCACCGCCCGGCACCTCTCCTCGGTCCCGTAGAGTCGTGAGAACTCGGCCTCCGACAGGCCTTTCTGGAACTGGACCTTGTTGCGTGCCATGATGCGCCTCCTTGAGAGCGCTCACGATTTCCGCGATTCGTCCGGCAGAAATGTGGCTGAGGATTATGGGTAATCAGGAAGGCTAATCCCATGGCAAGCAAAGAGATCGTCACGACGCAAAACAACAAAAGTTACAGTATAGAAGAAAGTGGAGGCAAGTACACTGTGCGTAGCTATGGCAGCGATGGGCACATTGGAACGACCTCCTCCAGGAGTGTTGCGTATGACCTCATCAAATCACATAGCGGCTCACAGATAAAGTCGTCCGGTTAGATACCAAGGCCATTCTAAAGGAACAAGATTTAACTTGGCGAGCGGCCTCACGTGGCCTACTTTCTTGGTTCCGACAATCGGCTTATTGTCTCTACAATCATGGGGGCTGAGATGAAGGCGACCTTTAAGACCAGTGACGAAGTCGATATTAAGAAATATAGTTGGTTTTCCAAAATTTCCACCCCTTACTGCCAGCTGCTCGTGACTATCGAATTCACCCCAGAAGAGATAAATGCCATCAAGCGCCTAGGAACGCATCGGAACAATCTTGTTGATAGTGATAATATTCACTATTCCCCTAACGCGAAGCCACCTAGCGGAATCGAACCCGACGAAGAACTTCTGAATTACATCAAGGAAAGATTTCACAAGAAATCAGAACAGAACATACTCAGTGACTTCTTCGACAAGCCGAAAAAATTGAAATACAGAAACCTCTTCAATGCTCAACAAGCTATTCACCAAATTAAAGAACAGCTTACCATCATCAAAGGCAACATCGACGCCCCAGATCCTGATGAAACATTCGAGGTCTGACTGGCTGCCGATATGCTTTGTCTCAGAGCACCCATACTCCATCGGCTTTGGGGTTAACGGCAGCGTCGCGGAAGCACATGGCCTAGACCCAACAGTCGCGCCACCAGGGGCCACTTCGATCTATCATATTGATTTCACAAAGGTCTTTCGACAGCCCAAAGTTTGCGCTGCAAGCGCCTGCGGCAGCCCTCGCGATGCCGCTCGATCGCCTGGCCCAGGCCCTGCCGCTCACCTACACGCAGATCGAGACCGATGCCGCCGACGCCGGCCTTTCAATCGACGCCTATCTCGCTGGTGTCACGGGCGGCCTCAAGGCCTGTGCCGACGACCTCGCC
>JANNSA010000265.1:0-3805 GCA_031402115.1 Hyphomicrobiaceae bacterium
GCAATGGCTGCAAGCAGACAATTAGCGCCACAATGCCTGCTGACATGCCGTGCGCGACCGCCCAGAACACCGGCCCAAGATAGCCAGCATGCAGCAACGCGCCAGCGATCAGGGCATGGCGGGCATTGCCGGCGCTCGGCCAGCTCGCCCGCGTCAGCACGGCGATGGCCAGCAGCAGCAGCGCCACCAGCCAGAAGCGCAGCGCCAAGAACGTGAAGGGTTCAGCATAGGGCATAGCGAGCTTGGAGAAAATGAACCCCGACGCCCAAAGTACGACAAATACAAACGGTATCAGGCGCAGCAGCATCCTGGCTTCCTTGGGTAGGCGAGGGCTCAACGGCCATGCCGTTTGCATGGCACTACCGTTTATTAACAGGCCTATTCCGCCCTACAATTTCCCGCCGCAACGCTTCATTAACCTCCCTCGGGCATTGTTGTCCTGGTCGAGATTAATACTTCGGTCTCGGACACCAGAACCTCCCGCCAGCCTCCTCTGGCTCGAGGCACCAGAAAGTCAGGATCGTGGCTCGAAGGGGCCGCGGACCAGCAAGAACGGCAATCGGATCAGTCAGGGGCAAGCGCGCTGCCCGGCAGCTGATCCGGACACGCACTTTCTCCGGCAGACTGTTTGACTCAATCGCACCAGAACTGCGGCTCGATGGGCTTTAACTGCCCGCCGAGTCGCAGGGCTGCGACTTGGCGAGCGAGACCGGTGGCATCATCCGTCTCAACGCAGACGCCAGACAGCGTCGCTGGTCCCAGTGCCGGCTTGAAGCGGCCGCGACCGATCTTGGTAAGGAACCGGTTAATCGACTCTTCCGGATGCATACCCAGCACCGATTGATAGTCGCCACACATGCCCGCGTCCGTCATGTAGGCCGTGCCGCCCGGCAGGATGCGGTCATCGGCTGTCGGCGTGTGTGTATGCGTGCCAACCACCAGCGTGGCGCGGCCATCGACCATCAGCCCCATCGCCTGCTTTTCTGACGTCGCCTCGGCATGAAAGTCGATGACGATGGCGTCGGCGACGGATCGCAACGGACAGGATGCCAGCTCGCGCTCGACGGCATGGAACGGACTGTCGAGCTCGTTCATGAACACTTGGCCCATTGGATTGAGCACCAGCACGTCGGCGCCATTGCGCGCCTTGAACAGGCCCGCGCCTTTGCCGGGCGTCCCGGCCGGATAGTTCAGCGGTCGCAGCAGGCGGTCATGGCGCTCAATATAGACCAGCGTGTCCTTCTGATCCCAGACGTGATTGCCCGTCGTGACAACGTCGGCGCCAGCGTCGAACAGGCTGAGGTAGATGTCTTCGGTGATGCCGAAGCCGCCCGCTGCATTCTCACCATTGATGATAACAAAATCCAGCTTGAGGCGCTCGCGCAATGCCGGCAACCGCTCCAGCACTACGGCGCGGCCCGCCTCGCCGACAACATCGCCCAGGAACATCAGTCGCATGCGGCATTCCTGAAGTTGAGCGTCAAGGCTGGCGTCACCAGCCAGTCGAGCGGTTCGTCGTGCGGCTCAATCGGTACAGTGTCCACGCGCTGCAGATCGAAGGCAAACCCGATCGCCACAACTGGTTTGCGGGCGCGCAAGGCGGCCAGTGACCGATCATAGAAGCCGCCGCCATAGCCGATGCGATAGCCCTGCATAGCCACCGCAGCCAGCGGCACGAACAGGACGTCAGGTTCGATCACGGGCGCGTTGGCCGTTGGCTCGGCTTGGCCAAACGCTGCGGTGATCAGTATGTCGCCCGGCCGGTAGCGACGAAACTCGAGCGGCAGGTTGGGGCCTAGCACAACCGGCAGGGCAAGTTGGCAGCCGAGCCGGTGCAGTTGATCCAGCAGCGGCCGCGTATCGAGTTCTGAGCGCATCGGCCAAAAAGCGCTGACAGTCAGCGTGGCCAGAGTCCGATTGAGTTCCGCTGCCAGTCGCGCCACCAGCGCCACGCCGCCTTGCGCCGCGGTCTGTGCGGCTAACGACGCTTGATCGGCCGGAACGGCATTGCGCGCCGCCAGGACACGGCTGCGGATCGAGATTTTTTCCGTGCTACTCATGCTCCCGAGGTAACGGCGCTGATCCGGTGCGGCAAGTCAGAAAGGGGTCAGACCTGATCGGCACGAGCCGAGCGCGCAACCGCTCAACGAAGCGTCAGCCCGGCACAGACCGGAACCTGTCCAGGACTTCATTGGTGCGAGTCCATGCCCGATGAATCGCCACACTGTCGTTCTTCAGGCTAGCAAGAAAACCGGTGCGACTTGATTTAACGGCGGTGCACACTTGAAGCTTGGACAGGTCTCGGTCTTCGCCGGGATGACGATCCATTGCGCGATTTCGCACTAGGGACAGTCAGCACAACAGTGAATTACCTCGAGTGCAGATGTGCTGCGTCGTAGGGTGCGAAAGGCGTCTTCGCCGTATCGCACCAGAGGCTGGCGCTACGGCCGTTCGTGGTGCGATACGGCCTGAAGAAGGCCTTTCGCACCCTACATCGTCGCAACCCAGTTTGCCGATGAACATGCTGCGTGGCGTAGGGTGCGAAAGGCGTCTTCGCCGTATCGCACCAGAGGCTGGCGCTACGGCCGTTCGTGGTGCGATACGGCCTGAAGAAGGCCTTTCGCACCCTACATCGTCGCAACCCAGTTTGCCGATGAATTCGCAGCGATTATTGTTCGAAGTGCCCTAAGTTTGCGTGCTTGCTGTCTGACCCCTTCAGCCGCGAGGGGCGCGCAACTTCGCTGTTGTGGAGTTCTTGATGGCTGATCCCGAACTACGCCGCCGCAGCCAGTCACGTGCCACGCGGCGGACGGCGCCAGTCCCGCAGCTGCCGTTCGCGCCCGTGCACTATCGGCTGCCGCCCCTTGAACCGCTGTCGGCGGATCAAGTGGAGGCGATCCATACGCAGGCGCTGATGGTGCTGGCGGTGATCGGCATGCGGGTGCTGGAACCGGCGGCGCGTGCGCACTACGCCCGCGCTGGTGCTGAGATAGATGCGGCGGACCTGCGGGTGCGCTTTCCGCCCGGCATGATCGAGCCGCTGATCGCACTGGCGCCGGCGACGTTCATGCTGGCAGCGCGCGATCCAGCGCACAACCTGATCGTTGGCGGTGACAGCGCGATCTTTGCATCGGTGGGCGGGCCGGCCTTCGTCATGGACCTCGATCGCGGCCGCCGCAGCGGCTGCATGGCCGAGGTGGAAGACTAATGTTGCCATCGGGTTGCGTTGCCATTGCTTTGATCCGCCCTCCACCCTGAACCGTTGGAAAACCCTCATCCAGCGAACCATCGGAATTTAGCCGTTTGAGGTTGAACGAGCAGCCCCAACCGCAACTTGCCTCCGCAACGAGTACCACATGGTCGTCCTCTGTGGCTACGGCATCAACGGGCTGATTCCCTAACGAATTGAAACTGGAGTCCAGGGAGCCATCCCACCCGTTGAGCCGTGCGAGATTGTTGCGGCCGACGCCATGCACGGAGGTGAATTGCCCGGCGGGGTAGAGGAGGCCATCTGGTTGCACTGTGATTGACTTGATGGTGCCCGGATTCTCTCCGTCCTCCACCCCGTCGCCGACGAAGAAACGATTGTCCAACGAGCCATTCGGGTTAAGCCGCACGAGGCTGGTGCGGTCAGCGCCGTTGACCGTGGTGAAAGTTCCGCCCACGAGGATCGTGCCGTCGGATTGCAGTGCCAGCGCCGAAATGGATGACACGGTCGGGACGGGAAAAAAGGGATCCCCGGGTAAGAAGAAGTCATGCGTTAATTCCGTTTGGCCGACAAAGTTGGTGTCGAGCGAGCCGTTGG
>JANNSA010000266.1:0-9594 GCA_031402115.1 Hyphomicrobiaceae bacterium
CGAAAATCCGGATCGCTGCCGCTGTTGACGGTGCCTGCCGATCGCGCTGACCTGACAGCGGCGGGCGCGGCGCTGAAGACCCTGTCAACGGGTGCCGAACTGATCGTGTTCTTCGGCACCGGCGGCTCCGGACTTGGTGGCCAGACGCTGGCGCAAGTCGGCGGCTGGAACATCCCGACGGGCGGCAAGGCGTCGGCCAAGCTGGGCCAGCGGCCGCGCGTGCGCTTCTTCGACAATCTTGATCCGGCGACCCTGGCGGCCGTCATCGACGGTTTCGATTTCGCCACCACCCGCTTCATTGTCACGTCGAAGTCTGGCAACACTGCCGAAACCTTGACGCAAGCCATCACGACGCTCAGTGCCGCCAAGGCCAAGGGCTTCGGCGATCGTATCCCGGAGTCGTTCCTTGGCATTACCGAGCCGGACAAGCCGGGCGCGCGCAATGGCCTCAGGACGCTGCTGGCGCATCACAGCATTCCCATGCTCGAGCATCACCTCGGCGTCGGTGGGCGCTATTCCGGACTGACGAATGTTGGCCTGATGGCAGCGCTGGCGATGGGCCTCGACCCGGTCAAGGTGCGTGAGGGCGCCGCCGCCGTGCTGGATCAACTCGACATGGCCAAGCATGCCACCGATGTGCCGGCAGCGCTGGGAGCGGCAACTTCAGTCGCGTTAAGCGAACTGCGCGGCATCAACATCCAGGTGATGATGCCCTATTGCGACCGGCTTGGGCGGTTCGCCGCCTGGTTCGTGCAACTCTGGGGCGAGAGCCTCGGCAAGGGTGGCAAGGGCACCACGCCGGTTGGCGCACAAGGTCCTGTTGATCAGCACAGTCAACTGCAACTCTATATGGATGGCCCGCGCAAGCATCTGATCACCATCATCCGCGTGCCCGGCCAGAAACAAGGTCCGGTGCTCGATCCGGGGCTGGCCAAACTTGCCGGCCTTGACTGGCTGGCGGGCAAAGGGCCAGGCGACTTGACCAGTGCGCAGTCGCTTGGCGTTGCCGAGGCGCTGGGCTCGGTTGGCCGGCCGGTGCGGATGTTCGAAGTCGATGAGCCCGATGAGCGGGTGATCGGCGCGCTGATGATGCACTTCATGCTGGAGACGATCATCGCCGGCCGGCTGATCGGCGTCGATCCGTTCGACCAACCCGCCGTTGAACTCGGCAAGGCGCTCGCCAAGAAACGGCTGGCGTAGCGCCCAATGCGGATCCGCCAGCTGCCGCGCACCACTGTCAATCGCATCGCCGCTGGCGAAGTGATCGAGCGGCCGGCCAGTGTCGTCAAGGAACTGGTCGAAAACGCTCTCGACGCCGGTGCCCGTGCCATCGACGTGGTGGCGGAAGCCGGTGGTCTGTCGCTGATCCGCGTCAGCGACGATGGCTCAGGCATGGGCCGTGACGATCTCGCGCTGTGTATCGAACGCCACGCCACGTCGAAGCTGAACGGCGAGGACCTGACCAACATCGCCACGCTCGGCTTTCGCGGTGAGGCGCTGCCTTCCATTGGTTCGGTGGCGCGGCTGTCAATTCAGTCGCGGTTGACCGGCGGTGAAGGTCTCGAGATCGTCGTCGATCGCGGCGAAACCGGTGCGATCCGGCCAGCCGCGCTCAATCGCGGCACGCGGGTGGAAGTTGCCGGCCTGTTTCAAGCGACACCGGCGCGGCTGAAGTTCATGAAGTCGGAGCGGGCCGAGATCGGTGCGATCAGCGACACGCTGAAGCGCCTAGCGATGGCACACCCGGAAGTCGCGTTCGCGCTGACGACGGGGGAGCGCGGCGGCTTGCGCCTGCCTGCGGAAGCGGCTGGGCCAGTGGGCCACCTGGCGCGGCTCGGGCGCATCATGGGACCGGACTTTCTGGCCGATGCATTGCCCGTCGAGTTACTGCGCGATGGCGTGCGGTTGTCGGGCTTTACCGGACTGCCAACGCTGCACCGGGCGCTGCCGGACCTGCAATTCCTGTTCGTCAACGGCCGGCCGGTGCGTGACAAGCTGCTTGGCGGCGCCGTCCGCGCGGCCTTTGGCGACGTGCTGCCGCGCGGCCGGCATCCGCTGCTGGCACTGTTTCTCGATCTGCCGCCGGCCGAGGTCGACGTCAACGTGCACCCGACCAAGGCCGAGGTCCGCTTTCGCGACGGCCCGCTGGTGCGCGGACTGCTGATCGGGGCCCTACGCGCCGCAATCGGATCAGCCGGTCATCGTGCGACCGGCAGCAATGCCGGCCTGGCACTGGCGCAATTGGCGGCGTCGGGTTCAATGGGTATGCAGGAGGCTGATCAAGAGCCCTATGCTAGCGGCCCATCTGCATTATCGAATACCGGCTCTACCACTCAGTGGCGATCAGGCTGGGGGCATGGTGCAGCACGGCGGCCGGGTGGCTTGGCTTTTGGCTTTGGCGAAAATCCGCAAGCGCCGCTCGAAGGCCTGATCAGCCCAAGCGCTGCGCCATCCGGCTTTGATCCTGACGACACCGCCGCCAGTTTTCCGCTCGGCGCCGTGCGCGCGCAGGTGCACGAGACGTACATTATCGCCCAGACGGCACATTCGGTGATCATCGTTGATCAGCATGCCGCCCATGAGCGTCTGGTCTATGAGCGGCTGAAGGCGGCGTTGACGCAAGGCACCGTGCCAAGCCAGGGCCTGCTGATCCCGATCATCGTCGATTTGCCCGAGGACGATATCGAACGCCTTGCCGAAGCCGCACCTGAACTTGATACATTGGGCGTATCGCTGGAACGCTTCGGCCGCCACGCCATTGCCGTGCGTGCGACTCCCGCTTTGCTCGGCGACACCGATGTGCCGGGCCTGATCCGCGATCTGGCGCTGGAACTGGCCGCCGGTGACGACCCACGGTCGTTGCGCGACCGGCTGGAGGCCGTCGCCTCGCGCATGGCCTGCCACGGCAGTGTCCGTGCTGGCCGCCGCCTGACACTGCCCGAGATGTCAGCACTGCTGCGCGAGATGGAGCGCACGCCGCATTCCGGTCAGTGCAATCACGGCCGCCCGACCTATATCGAACTTGCTCTGACGGACATTGAGCGCCTGTTCAGCCGGCGCTGAAGGCAGCGCCTCGATTGCGGATGGTGTTCTGATCAGGGTATTGGTCGCGCACACAATGAGCTGGGAGCACACCATGGCAAAGCGGCTGGCGGGGCGCATTGCCCTGGTGACGGGGGCGTCGCGCGGTATTGGCCGGGCGGTCGCCGAGGCCTATGGACGTGAGGGTGCGCACGTCATCGCGGCGGCGCGCACGCAAGGCGGGCTGGAGGAATTGGACGACGTCATCCGGGCGGGTGGCGGCGCGTGCACGCTCGTGCCGCTCGACATGATGGACGCTGCGAAGGTCGATGGGCTTGGCCCGACTTTGTTTCAGCGCTTCGGCAGGCTCGACATTGTCGTTGCTAACGCCGCCATTCTTGGTCCGTTGTCGCCGCTCGGCCACATCTCTGACAAAGACTGGTTTGACGTGATGGCCACCAATGTGACCGCCAACTGGCGCCTGATCCGCACCCTCGATCCCTTGCTGAAGGCGAGCGACGCCGGCCGGGCCATCTTTGTGTCGTCGGGCACCGTTGCCAAGTGCCGGGCCTATTGGGGGCCGTACTCGGTTTCCAAGGCGGCGCTCGAGGCACTGGCCAAAACCTATGCCAACGAGGTGGCCGAGACGCCTGTTCGCGTCAGCATCGTCGATCCCGGCGCCACTCGAACCGCCATGCGCGCCAAGGCCATGCCGGGCGAGAACCCGGCGACGCTGCCGACGCCCGAAAGCCTGACCGACCTGTTTGTGCGGTTGGCGCTGCCGTCTTCCACCGAGCACGGCGCGGTCATCCAGGCACGCGGCTGAGGACAGCACCAGCACGCCTCTAGTCAAATGCCACAGGGGTGCTTAGCATGACGGCTCGCAAGTCATCGGGAGGAGTTAAGAACCGCATGCGTAATCCATTCACAACCGTCGCCAAGACGGCACTTTTCGCTACTGCCCTCAGCCTCGGGCTGACGGCTGCGGCCAGCGCCGGCAATCTCAAGATTGAGAGCTGGCGCAATGACGACGCTGACATTTGGAAGAACAAGATTATCCCGGCGTTCGCCGCCAAGAACCCCGGCATCACCGTCGAATTCGTGCCGTCGCCGCCGACCGAGTATAATGCCAGCCTGAATGCCCGGCTCGAAGGTGGCACTGCCGGTGATCTGATCACCTGCCGGCCGTTCGACGCCTCGCTCGACCTGTTCAAGAAGGGCCACCTCGCGGCGCTCAATGATCTGGCCGGCATGGCCAACTTCTCGCCGGTCGCCAAGAGCGCCTGGACCACCGACGATGGCGCGTCGACATTCTGCCTGCCAATGGCCTCGGTCATCCATGGCTTCATCTACAACAAGGAAGCCTTCGAGAAGCTGAAGCTCAGCGAGCCCAAGACCGAGGAAGAGTTCTTCGCGGCCCTGGAAGTCATCAAGAAAGATGGTACCTATACGCCGCTGGCTATGGGCACCGCCGACCAGTGGGAAGCCGCTACCATGGGCTTCCAGAACATCGGCCCGAACTATTGGATGGGCGAAGACGGCCGCAATGGCATCATCAAGGGCACGGCCAAGCTGACCGACGCGCCCTATGTCGCGACGCTGGCGAGCCTGGCCAAATGGGGCCCTTATCTCGGCGACGGCTTCGAGGCGCAGAAGTACCCGGACAGCCAGAACCTGTTCTCGCTTGGCAAGGCGGCGATCTATCCAGCCGGCTCGTGGGACATTTCGACGTTCCGTAAGCAGGCGAGCTTCAAGTTCGGCGCCTTCAAACCGCCAGTGCCGGCCGGCGCCAAGGACTGCTACATTTCCGACCACACCGACATCGGTCTGGGCATGAACGCCAAGTCGGCCAACGCTGCCGACGCCAAGGTGTTCCTGGAATGGATGAGCACGGAAGAGTTCGCCAACATCTTTGCCAACGAGCTACCGGGCTTCTTCCCGCTCTCCAACGCCAAGGTGACGATCGCCGATGACGTGGCCCAGGCCATGGTCAACTGGCGCGGCGAATGCAAGTCGACGATCCGCAACAGCTACCAGATCCTGTCGCGCGGCACGCCTAATCTCGAGAACGAGATGTGGGCAGTCTCGGCGCAAGTGATCAACGGCAAGCTGGCTCCGGAAGCTGCCGCCAAGCAGCTGCAGGACGGCCTCGACAAGTGGTACAAGCCAGCGCCATGATCTGCGCGCACGTTTCCTGAGCAAAGTGGCCAGCCCAAGCGACGCGGCTGGCCACTGACGAAACCACCGGAGTTCCAGATCAGTGGAGTAACAATCATGTATGCCAAGCAGGCGCTTCGGGCGCTCGGGGTTACCGCTGACGCCATCACCGCCACACAAATGGCGCAACTCGACGAGCAGGGCTTCTTCATTGTTGAGAATGCACTTCCGGCAATGGCAATCGCAACAATGCGTGGCGAGTTTGAGCGCATCCATGCCGACGAGCGCGACCGGGGCGGTCATGAAGTCCACGTCGAACCGGGCGCGCGGCGCATCTCCAACATCTTCAACAAGTCGACGGCGTTCGATCCCTGCCTGGAGGTCCCGTCGGTGCTGGCCGCAGCCCACTATCTGCTCGGCGAATTCAAGGTCCATGGCGCCAATCTGCGTGATCCCGTGAAAGGTCACGGCCTGCAGCAATTGCATGCGGACGTCCCGAAAAAGTTCAGTGACGATTGGTGGGTCATCAACGCCATGCTCATGTTCGACGACATGACGCTGGACAACGGCCCAACGCGGATCGTGCCTGGGTCGCAGCATTGGGCGCCGGTCAACGTGGCTCACGTCAATCAAGCCGACTGGGAACCGTTGCCGCTCTCGCCCGAGGACGCCAGGCGCGTTCCGGCCGATCTTGAGGCCCACTATCCGGGTGAAGTGCTGGTCACCGCGCCGGCCGGTGCTGCGATCATCTGCAATTCCTCAATGTGGCACAGTGGTACGACCAAAAAGGACGATACGCACCGCCGCATGCTGCACTTGACCTATACGCGGCGCGATCTGCCGCAGCAGCTTGTGCAGCTTGATCACTTGACGCCCGAACTGTACGGCCGCATGCGGCCTGAGCATCGTTGGCTCATGGAGATTGATGCGCCCACTGAGGGCGCTGTCCTCCGGCAACCGAAACGCGAGGCCAAGAGTTGGTGGAACTGAATGTGGAAGCGGCGCGAGCCACGCCGAGGCTGCCCAAACCGCCGCTGTCCAGCACACAAGTGACCGCCGACACCTGGAATGGCGTTGGGCAGTTTGGCTGACCGGCCAGCAAGCGCGTGAGGTGTCGCCGCTTCTGCACGTGGGACGCGGGGCTTTGGCATTCATTGGCGCTATTGGACGGGCCGCCGGGCGCGGGTGATGCTGCGTCGCAATCAGCCATCCATCCTCGCAGCATCGGACTTCATACTATCGGTACGCACGACCCGTGCCGGACGCTCCATTGGATTTCCCTATGTCCCGATACTCTGCCTTGACCCTGTTTCGTGAAAGTTTGCGTGGACATTCAGGCTGGCAGCCGGCCTGGCGCAACGCCGAGCCCAAATCCACCTATGACGCGGTCATCATTGGTGGCGGCGGACACGGACTGGCGACCGCCTATTATCTCGCCAAGCTGCACGGCATGCGCCGCATCGCCGTGATCGAGAAGGGCTGGATTGGCGGCGGCAATTCCGGCCGCAACACCACCATCATTCGCTCCAACTACCTGGAGGATGCCAGCGCCGCCATTTACGGCCACGCGCTGCGGCTCTGGGAAGGTCTTGGCCGTGAGCTCAACTATAACATCATGATGAGCCATCGCGGCGTGCTCAATCTGGCCCATGACGAAGGTGAAGCGCGCGGCTTGCGCCGGCGCGTGGAAGCCAACCGGCTCAACGGCGTTGATGCGGAGTGGCTGGACGCCAAGCAGGTCAGGGACTTCTGCCCCCCCATCAACATCTCGCCGGACAGCCGCTACCCGGTGCTCGGCGGCACGTTGCAGCGCATGGGCGGCGTCAACCGGCACGACGCCGTGGTCTGGGGCTACGCTCGCGCCGCCGACGCGATGGGCGTCGATATCATCCAGAACTGCGAAGTTACCGGCATCCGCACCGAAGCCGGCGTCGTTACCGGCGTCAGCACAACCAAAGGCGAGATCCGCACGCCCAAAGTCGCGAGCGTTGCCGCCGGCCATACCAGCATCATCGCCGATATGGTCGGCGTGCGTCTACCGATCCAAAGCCACCCGTTGCAGGCGCTGGTGTCGGAACCCTTGAAGCCGCTGATCCCGTGCGTGGTGATGTCCAATGCTGTGCACGCCTATGTCAGCCAGTCTGACAAAGGCGAGTTGGTGATTGGCGCCGGCATTGACGGGCACAATTCCTACACGCAGCGCGGCGGCCTCGACATTATCGAGCACTCGCTATCGGCCTTGATCGAGTTGTTCCCGATGTTTTCCCGGCTGCGGCTGCAGCGGCAATGGGGCGGCATTGTCGATGTCAGTCCCGACGCTTCGCCGATCATCACCAAGACCAAGGTCAAGGGCTTTTACGTCAACGCCGGCTGGGGCACCGGTGGCTGGAAAGCAACGCCGGCCTCGGGCCACGCGTTTGCTGATCTGGTCGCCCGCGACGAACCCAACGCCATCGCCGCGCCCTATGCCCTGGAGCGCTTTGTCAGCGGCGCGCTGGTCGCCGAACATGGCGCAGCGGCGGTGGCGCACTGAGGGTTGGCGAGGCGTTCTGCCCCTTGCTGACCTAGGACTTCAGACAATCGATCCCGCTTCTAGAAAAATGGCGCTTCGTACGTTTATGCCAGTTTCAAGAAAATTGACATGCGGTGGGCGCTCTGTCACATCCTTGGCTGTTGGTTGCGAAATTTGGGAGGCTGCGATGCCACGAGGTTTCAGTGAGGCTAGACAGTCGCCGTTCAAGCCGGCGCCGCGCGCCGACGATGCTGACCTGGGCTTCAAGGATGGCAGCGGCGCGTTGACGGCAACGCTCAGGTTGGGACCAGGGGGACGGGTGGTGATCCCCGCAGACATGCGCGACAGCATGGGGTTGAAGCAAGGCGATGCCTTGCTTGCGCGGCTTGACGGTGGTGCTTTGACGATGGTGACACTGGCGGAAACGGTTCAACAATTGCAGGCGGCGATGCGCAACTGCATGCCTGATGGCGTCTCACTTGTTGACGAGTTGATAGCCGATCGGCGCCGGGAGGCAGCCGCAGAAGAGGATTGACGGTTGCCAGCCGGCACGCCGCTTTGTGTGTTTGACGTCCGGATGTCCAGTCATGGCCAAAGTCGTTGTTGATGCTTCAGTGATACTTGCGATGGTGCGCGGCGAACTGGGCTGGGAACGGACAGTGGAAGCCCTGCCCGAGGCTGTTATCTCCAGCGTCAATGCCGCCGAGGTCTTCGCCAAGATTGTGGATTGGAATCTGCCGCGTGCCGAACACCTTAAAGTCCACGCCATGCTGGAGCCTATCATTGTCCCATTTCATGTGGATTTAGCGATCCGCAGCGGCAAACTGCGTGGCGTGACGCGAGCCCATGGCTTGTCGATGGCTGACCGGGCGTGCCTAGCCCTAGCGCAGCGCTTAACTCTGCCAGTTCTGACTTCGGACCAAGTCTGGTCGGAGCTCGCACTTGGAATCGAAGTCGAACTCATTCGTTAGCGATCGAGCCCTTGTAGCTTACTGGATTGTACCGGAAGCGACTGATGGCATGCCATCGCCACGGGAGCAGCCAGCACCGCTTGCGACATCGGCAGGACGCTTGTTGGCGCGGCGTAGCTGTGCCAGACGGGCTACAAGGCCAATCCGAAACGTCCGGGAATACGATCCTCATGTTGCTGATAACCTGCCCGTGGTGCGGTCAACGTGACCAGAGCGAGTTCACGTACGGTGGCCAAGCGCATATCGCCCGGCCGCCAGACAATGCCAGCATGACCGATGCGCAATGGGCCGAGTTTGTGTTCATGCGCGACAATACCAAGGGCGTGTTCGCCGAGCGCTGGATGCATGGTTCGGGCTGCCGGCACTGGTTCAATGCCATCCGCAACACCGCCACTGATGAGTTCCTGGCGGTTTACAAGCCGGGTGAACCGCGCCCCGCCGTCACTTCGGAAGTGCCGGCGACGCCATCGGGCGAAACACCGATCGGATCTGGAAATGACGCCGCCAAGCTGCTGCGTGAGCGGGCCGGGGAGAACCGCTAATGCAACAGAAATTCCGCCTGTCGACCGGTGGCATGATTGATCGTGGCAAGTCGCTGTCGTTCAGCTTTGACGGCCACAGCTATCAAGGATTCGAGGGTGACACGCTGGCGTCGGCGCTGCTCGCCAATGGCGTGCACCGCGTGGCGCGCAGCTTCAAATATCATCGGCCGCGCGGTATACTCGGCGCTGGCTCGGAAGAACCAGCGGCGATCGTGCAGCTCGGTGCCGATCCGCGCCAAACCGACCCCAACACCCGCGTCACCGAGATCGAGTTGTATGAAGGGTTGGAGGCGCAGGCGCAGAATTGCTGGCCGTCGCTGGGCTTCGACATTGGCGCGCTCAACGATGTCTTTTGGCGCTTCCTGCCGGCTGGTTTCTACTACAAGACCTT
>JANNSA010000267.1:0-17981 GCA_031402115.1 Hyphomicrobiaceae bacterium
CGTGGTGCCCGGCCACGACGTGATGTGCCTGAAGGCCGAATTGACCCGGCGCCTGGCGGTGCTGCGCGGCTAGCATCCGCCCATGGCCGTCAGCGTTTTCGACCTCTTCAAGATCGGCATCGGGCCGAGCAGCAGCCACACCGTCGGGCCGATGCGCGCGGCGCGGCTGTTTGTCTCGCGGCTGGCACACGAAGGCCATCTGGAGAGCACATCGAGAGTTTTCTCCCAGCTCTACGGCTCGCTCGGCGCCACCGGCAAGGGCCACGGCAGCGACAAGGCCGTGCTGCTGGGCCTGGCCGGGCATGAACCCGACAGCGTGGACGTGGACGCCGTGCCGGCGTTGCTGGCCGTCATGCGCCGCGACGAGCGCCTGCGGCTCTTGGGCCGCCACGAGATCGCGCTGAACGAAAAAGACGACCTGAAGTTCTTCCGCCGCGAGAGCCTGCCCTTCCACGCCAACGGCATGCGCTTCACGGCCTTCGACACCGACGGCGCCGAACTCTGCAGCCGCATCTACTACTCGGTGGGCGGCGGCTTCGTCGTCAGCGACGAGGTGGCCGCCGACGGTGCGAAGCAGAAGATCATCGCGCCCGACACCACGCTGCTGCCCCACCCCTTCCACAGTGGTGACGAGCTGCTGCAGCGCTGCCGCGAGACCGGCGGCAGCATCGCCACCGTGATGCGCCTGAACGAGCGCCACTGGCGCAGCGACACCGAGATCGACGCCGGGCTGCTGAAGATCTGGCGCGTGATGCAGGACTGCGTCGAGCGCGGCTGCCGCACGGGCGGTGTGCTGCCGGGCGGCTTCAAGGTCAAGCGCCGCGCCAAGGCGCTGCGCGAGGCGCTGACCGCGCACCCGGAACAGGCCTTGAGCGACCCGCTGCAGGTGCTGGACTGGGTCAACCTCTATGCCCTGGCCGTGAACGAAGAAAACGCCGCCGGTGGCCGTGTCGTCACGGCGCCCACCAATGGCGCGGCAGGCATCGTGCCGGCAGTGCTGCACTACTACACCCGCTTCGTGCCGGCAGCCAGCGACAAGGGTGTCATCGACTTCATGCTCACGGCCGCGGCCATCGGCATTCTTTATAAAGAAAACGCCAGCATCAGCGGCGCCGAGGTCGGCTGCCAGGGCGAAGTGGGCGTGGCCTGCAGCATGGCCGCCGGTGCCCTGTGCGCGGTGATGGGCGGCACGCCCGAACAGAGTGAAAACGCCGCCGAGATCGGCATGGAACACCACCTGGGCCTGACCTGCGACCCGGTGGGCGGGCTGGTGCAGATTCCCTGCATAGAACGCAACGCCATCGCTTCGGTGAAAGCCATCAACGCCGCACGCATGGCGCTGCGTGGCGACGGCACACACTTCGTCAGCCTGGACAAGGTCATCAAGACCATGCGCGAGACCGGCGCCGACATGATGAGCAAGTACAAGGAAACGGCGCGCGGCGGCCTGGCGGTGAACATCGTCGAGTGTTGACTCACCGGCAGTGACGGGCGCTGGGCGCGGGAGGTGATGCCCGGCGGGTAGGCTTGCTTGCGCGTTGCAGCCGACGGCCTGCTGCCGCCCACTACGTTCTGCCGCCCGCTCTCCTGGCCCCGTCGATAGGCGCTACAGGCGCTACAGGCGCTACAGGCGCTATAGGCGCTACAAGCGCTATAGGCGGGATGGCGGGATGGCGGGATAGGCAGGATAGGCCGGGTACGCACTTCAGTTGCTGCGGCAAGGGCCGATATGGTGGCAATGCCCGCCTTCCTGCCCACACCTCATGCGGGGCGCACCGTCGCCTGTCCATGCCGCCGCTGCTCAAGCCGCTGACGAGCCACCCTCGCCTGGCCCGCCTGGGTGTGGTGGTGGGTGCGCTGTTGTGCGCCCTGCCCGTGGTGCAGGTACTGCGCGACCAGGGGGTGGCCATCGACGCCGCCAAGCTGCGCCAGGCCGAAGTGAACCTCATGGCTCGCGCCGTCGACGTGCAGCGCGGCCTGATGCTGCATGGCGCCCTGGCTGGCCAGGTGCTGCGCGGCCGCAGCAAACACGAAACCGAACGCCTAGCGCTGCAGGCCGAGGTAGACGAACGCCTGGCCCTGCTGACCCGCACGCTGGCCGCAGAAGGCTGGCCGCGCGCGCTGCACGAAGCCCATGACCTGACCGAAGACTGGTGGGCCCTGGCCAAGCGCATCGCGGCGCGGCGCATCGACGGTCCGAACAGCGACCAGAAACACCGGCTGCTCATCGAACAGACGCTGCAGGTGATGGATCTCAGCAGCGCCGAGAAACCGGCCGGTGCCACTGGCGACTTGAGCGCGGCGCTGGCCGCAGCTGCGGCTGCGGCGGCGCTGTACGCGCAGGACACGGGCGCCGGGGCGACGGCCAGCGATGTCACGTTTTCCGAGGCCCACCTGGCTGCTGTGCGTGCGCAATCGTCAGCGCTCGCCGCGCACTGGACTGGGCATGTGCGGGCCGAGGGCAGCGTTGTTGCCGCATCCGAACGCGCACGCCTGCCGGCGGCGGCCGCATTGCTCGTGCTTGGCGCCGTTGCGCTAGCGGCGCTCTTCGTTTCCCCTTCGCGGCGTCGCGCTGCAGCGCCTGCCTCAAACGGCGCCCCAGCAGCGCCGGCCGGCGCCACGCACGGGGGCCGGACTCTGACACGACCGCGGCTCGATACCCACCGGCTGCTGCTGCGCTTGCGCCTGCGCGCCGGCACTGAAATCAAGGCCACGGCGGCAGCGCCGGTTCAGCGCACAGACTGAATCCCGGCTGCGCACGGGCGTCATGCAGCGCCGTTGATCAGTGGGTATGGAGGCCGGAGCTGCCACCCACCGCCCCGCAGACGCCGGCCATGGCCACGAACGGCGCCCGTGATTGCCGGGTACGCCCTCGACCTCGACCTGCGGTCACCTGGGCCGGTGGGCACTGCAGCAGAATCCGAGACCGAGTCGCTGCCCCCACAGCGGTATCAGCAACTGCAACGCGTGGCGGTGAACAAGGGCTTCATCCGCTACGGCTTGAGCCTTTGAGGGCGGTGACCCGAGGGGCGGCCGCACTTCCGCTGCGGGTCAGTCGCGGGTAAAACACGGTCAGCGCCCCGACCCCATGGGCAAAAGGAGCCTCTTGTGAACAACCTGAACCAAGCCTATCGCAACAACCCGACCGCGTTCCTGTCCGACAACGTGCTGACCATGAACCCGAGTGTGGCCGGCGCCCTGCGCGACCCGCGCGAGTTGCAGATCGGATTGCAGCATTTCGACATCCGGCCTTTGCCCTACGAAGGTGGCACCGAGCTGAAGTTTTTCATGGACGCGGGCCAGGGCCAGCACGTGGGGGATCGCCAGGTCGGCCGTGGTGGTCGTATGGGTGACGGCGAAGACGTGCAGGCCTTTGCCGCACGCGCGCCCATCTTGCAGGCCATAGGCGTGGTCTGGCGCGCCGCCGCCAACGTTCGTCCGCAGCCACGCGAAACCCCCTTGTTCGGCTACTGGTTGCCCTATGAGGCCGACCGCACTTTTGAGACCGTGCTGGGTAACCAGGCCAATTTTTTCTTCACCGCGGGGCTGAGTGGCTGTTGCGTGGTGGTCAGCGGCGACCCGCTGGCGCCACGTGTTGCGCACATCAACCGCACCGAGACGGGTAACGCCACATTCCAGTCAGTCGTTGCGCGCCCGCGCGCAGTCGAGGAGGCGTTGGCGCGACAGCGGGCGCAGGCGCAAGGCACGTCATTTGCCAGCCGCACGGGCAAAGAAGCGCAGACCAGCCGTCAGGTCATGTTTCAAGAACTCCAGTCGAAGGTAGCCGCGCGCGCCACGGGCCGCAATACGGCAAACGACCTGCTCGGCCAATGCAAGTGGGGCGAGCAGTACCGTGACCTGGCAGGCGTGGTCGGGGTGCGCGACACCTTGACGGGCGTCTGGGCTTTTTACTACCAGTGCTACCGCAACGTGGCTGCGCCCCGGGCGCTGGCGGGCTTGGGCTTCATCACACAACGACACGGAGAATTGCAGCGCTTGGCCTGAGGTGCGTGGGCTGGCCTGCCTGCCATGCAGGCGCCCGTGCATCGGCTTGATGGCGCTCTGGCCTTCGTGACGGATGAAGAGGTCATCGGCGCGCCGCAGGTGTGGGCACCGTAAGCCGCCGGGTGATCGGGTCGCACCCGGCGCACCGTACTGGCGCACCGCGCCCAACATGGCATCGCCACCGAAATCGCATCGCCGCCGTCAGCACATCGCCGGCGACGGCGCAAGGATGCGGGTCGCGAGACGCTGACTTCAGAACAAGGAAGGTTCGCACCAGGCCAGCGGCGCGTGATGGGTGTCCAGCCCGCGCGCGCCGCCCCTGGGTCACGCTCAGTCGCGGTCTGCCGGCATCGCCAGCGGCGTCGCCGCACTGCCGGCCACAGAGGCCTCGGCCGCCACACGGCGCGGCCGCTGCAGGCGCGCCAGGTAGCTGTAGAGCACCGGCACCACCAGCAAGGTCAGCATGGTGCTGGTGATGACACCGCCGATGATGGCCCGGCCCATCGGCGCCTGGATTTCGCCGCCGTCGTTCAGGGCCAGGGCCAGGGGCAACATGCCGAAGACCATGGCCGCGGTGGTCATGATGATGGACATTTGAAGGAGCGCCCGTCAGAGTCAACGTCCGCTGCGCTGCCCGCTCGCCAAGATTGAGCAGATAGCACAAATCGGCGATCACGGGTTCGCTGTCGCCGTAATAGCTGTGGCCGACGCCGTCGCTGGCGTCATAAACGGCGCTGGCGTCGATCACTTCGACGCCTTTCAGCAACGTCATGAGCGACTGGAACTCACCAATGCGCGGGAACGAATGCACGCCCTGTGAAGCCTCCAGCGCCTTGTCCTTGGAGGAAGCGTAGAGCGTCACGCGAGGCACGAAACTGGTCAGTCGCGGGGCAATGGCGGTGGTGAATACCGAGGCGTCGATGTCGGGGGCGGTTAGGATGACCTCGCCGATGCGCTCCTTCAAATGTGATGTCGAGACCGAATCCAGCATCTGCAGCGCATCCGTTACCAACCGGTTGCCCATTGAGTGGGCGATCAGATGTACGGTCGTGGCGCCGGATTGCTCAAGCACGTCCTGCAGGAAAGCGCGCAGCCGGTGCTTGGACAGTTCAGCGTTGCTCTCTGAGGTCGTATAGGCCGTCAGCAGGTTCGTGGTGAGACCGGGTGTTGGCCAGGAAAAGAAGATCGGCGCGCCCTCAAAATTGAGATCATAGGCCATCTGCGCGGTGCGGCGCGCGGCGTCGGCAAACGACGTTGCAAAACCGTGCACAAAGACGAAAGCTTCCTTGCGGCTCGACCTAGCGATGACACTGGCGAGATTGCCAAAGAACACCTCCGGTGCATTGGCGGTCAGTCGCATGACCAACACATGCTTGTCGGGCGCGCGTTCCTGCAACGTGGCCCACTGCAGCCAGGTGCGGTCCTCCAGGACGCCGATCTTGTGGGATTTGGGTATGGAAACGACGCAGGTGCCATAGCTGATCGCGGAACGGCCGTCGGCCAGGTCGGCGCGCTCGTGATTGTAGCGGGCGGCGGGATTTTTGGGGACATCGCCGACGTCACGACGATCGGTGCCGTAGTGGACGGTGACGGCGACGTGATTGCCCATATCCTCGCCGATCGCAGCCGCCGCTGCTGGTGAGTGTTCCAAGCGCGGTGACTGCATAGCATCGGTGGTTGACGCATCAGAAGTTGGCGTGGCGGCTTGCGGGCTTGGTGCAATAGGTGGCACTGGCATTGCATACGGCTCGGCCACCGGCCGTGAGCCGAGTGTGGGCGGTACATCGCGCTGCCAATCGGTGCGCTGCCGAGGAGCGTCGGCCGCCGCTCCGATGCCTTCCTGACGCCGCGCCGGCGACGACGGCCGACTTGCACCTGCGGCAGGCGCTGGCACAGGTGGCGCAGCGACAGGTGCTGCGGTGGGCGCATCAGCGGGGCGCGCTACGGAACTGTCTGGTGCGGGTGGCGATCGCACAGCGCCGCCGGCAGGACGCTCACGCTTATTGCCCGGCGCTGGGCCCATTTTTGCATCGGACCGCCGCCGCCGTGTCGTTAAGGCCAGTGCTGCCGCGATCAGGGCCATGACGCCGATCGCCAGCGCGATCCAGCCACTTGCTTCAGACAGCCAGCCCATCGACATCGACGCCTCCAGGTTCTTACCATTGGCGGGCACACTAGTGCTTTTTTCCCAGTCCGGGGCCTATCACTCACGGGTATTGCTCTAAACTAGTGACAACCGTCATCAGATCACAACACGCATGCGGGGAGCGGCAACGCGCTATGGCTGACACAACGGACGCGCCCTCGGCGGCAATCACCTTCGACGACTTCCTCAGGGTCGACATCCGCATCGGCACAATTGTCGAAGCGGAGCCCTATCCGGAGGCGCGCAAGCCGTCCATCAAGCTGGTGATCGATTTTGGCCCCGGGATCGGCCGCAAGAAATCGTCGGCGCAGATCACTGTGCATTACGATCCGGCGGGTCTGGTCGGCCGGCAGGTTGCGGCCGTTGTCAACTTCCCGCCGCGCCAGATTGGCAAATTCATGTCGGAGGTGCTGACGCTGGGCTTTGCCGACACCAATGGCGCTGTGGTGCTGGCTGGCCCCGAGCGCGCTGTGCCCAATGGCAGCCGCTTGCACTAGGGACGCTTGCCAATGGCCTGGCTTTGCTCCCACAAAGAGCACGATCGCACATCCCAAGGCACTGGAGACCCCGCATTATGTCCGATGAATTCAAGCCGCTGGGCCTCAATCCCTGGCCGCGCTTTGCATCCATAGCGACGTTCATGCGGTTGCCGCATGTGCCGGTGGATGATCCGCGCGCGGACAGGCTCGACATTGGTTTGATTGGTGTGCCCTATGATGGCGGCACGACTTACCGCACCGGGCCACGGCATGGGCCGCGCCAGATCCGTGACCAATCGGCGATCATCCGGCTGTTCCACCGGGTGCACGGCTTCTCGCCGTTCCTCGCCGCCAATTGCGCCGACATGGGCGACACGCCGGTCAATCCCGCTGATCTCCCGGATGCACTCCAGCGCATCGAGGGCGGCATCACGGCACTCCTGAACAAGAACATCATGCCGATGGTGGCGGGCGGCGATCATCTGATTTCGCTACCGATCCTCAGGGCGTTGGCCCAGACGCACGGTGGCCCGCTCGGCATGGTACATTTTGACAGCCACACAGACTTGTATGACGAGTACTTCGGCGGCTTCAAATACACCCACGGCACGCCTTTCCGCCGCGCCATTGAGGAGGGCATCCTCGATCCCAAGCGCACCATCCAGATCGGCATTCGCGGCAGCATGTATGCGGTTGACGACCATGCCTGGGGTCTGGAACAGGGCGTGCGCATGATCTTCATTGAAGATTTCTTTGAGATGGGGGCGGACAAGGTTATCGCCGAAGCGAAGCGCGTAGTCGGCACCGGCAAGACCTATCTCTCGTTCGACGTTGACGGCATTGATCCGACCTATACGCCCGGCACCGGTACGCCCGAAATCGGCGGCTACACGCCAGCCGACGCCCAGCGCATGTTGCGCGGCCTGACCGGCATCGACTTTGTCGGCGGCGATGTTGTGGAAGTCTCGCCGCCGTTCGACATGAGCGGCGGCACAGCCCTGGTCGCTGCCAATCTGATGTTCGAGATCACCTGCCTGCTGGCGTTGAGGGTGAAGAAGTAGGCCGGAACACCGCCACTTGGCCGTATTCCGGCCGCTGTGGTGCCACTTCCCTTGACGCAGCGAGCGTGTAAAACCTGTGGTGGTCCGACAGGGGCAGGATGCGAGGGCAGCGTTCCGTGCGCAGAATGATTATTGGAATGATGCTTGGAGCTTTGGCGGCACTGCCGGTGCACGCCGCGCAAGTTGAGATCCTGGAAGTGTTCCAGGACTGGTCGGCGGTGCAGCACACCGATGGCAAGACCGCGACCTGCTTCGCCACCAGCCGGCCGACCGAGATCGCGCCAAAGGCCGAAGGTGTTGTCGAGGCTTTTGCCTATCTGTCGTATTATCCGGTTGAGAAGGTCGAGGCGGAAATCAGCTTCAAACTGAGCTACCCGCCGAAGAAGGGCGTCGCCTTGTCCGTGGCGATTGGCGCGGATGTGTTCAAGTTTGTAGCCCGTGACGATCGCGCCTTCATGGACAACCCCAAGGCGCAAGCCAAGCTGATCGCGGCGCTGCAGAAGGGTGACACGCTGCTGCTCAAAGGCACACCCGCCAAGGGAACCGCAACGGCGGTTGAAACGTATTCGCTGAAAGGCCTGTCCGAAGCGATGGCGCGCGCCAAGGCAGCGTGTGCCGCCGGCTAGCAGACTACGGCGTCAATATTCAAGGGGTAGTGTCGATGCGCTTTGCTGTGTCTTTTGTAGCAACCCTTGTGACGTTCCTGGTCGCCGACGCAATCTGGCTGACGGTGATGGGCAGCCGGTTCTACGGCGCCGAAATTGGACCGTTATTGCTGCCTCAGCCAAACCTGGCAGTTGCGGCGCCTTTTTACCTCATTTACCCGGCGGCGTTGACGTTGCTCGCGGTGCTGCCAGGCATCCAGGAGGGACGGCTGGCTGGAGCTTTGTGGCGTGGCGCCCTGTTTGGATTGGCCGCTTATGCAACCTACAACCTCAGTAATTTGGCGACACTGAAGGGCTGGTCGGAGCTGTTGACGATTGTCGATATGGGCTGGGGTGTGGTCGGCTCAAGCATCGCGTCAGTTGCAGGGTACTTGGCTGGCACATGGTCCGGTTCGCGCCGGACGGATTGAACAATGCGACGGTCTTTGCGGCAGACGACCGGCTCACAAAGCCGCTGTCGCCGATCTGAGCGGTCGCGCCAGGTCGCCGCGCTCGCCGACCCAAACCTGCGCGAGCCCGAGCCACTTTGCCATCAACGCCAACTCGATCGCTAGCGCCTCCGCCACGATGCCGGGAGCCGCGTGCACCTCGCCGTGTGCCGCTTCAACCCGCAGGGTTGAACTGGCACGGTCGGCTTTCAGGTCAAGCCGCGCCACAATCCGGTCATCTAGGCGGAATGGCAGGCAATAATAGCCGAACTGGCGCTTGGCGGCGGGCGTGTAGATCTCAAGCCGATAGTGGAAGTCGAACAGACGTTCGCTGCGGCGGCGCTCCCAAACTAAGGGATCGAACGGCGACAGCAAGCCGTGGGTATCGATGCGATGGGGAATGCGAGCGCTAGGATCAAGCCAAGCCGGTTTGTTCCAGCCTTCGACAACAACGGGCATCAGATCGCCGCTTTCGGTAAGTTCGGCGATGCGCGCCTTGGTGTCGGCCACGGGCAGGCGGAAATAGTCGCGCAGGTCGATTTCCGTCGCGACGCCGAGTGCACGGATCGCGTGCCGCAATAGCTGCCGTTGGGCTTCATCGCGTGGCACTTCCGGGGCGTTGAACACTGCGTCGGGAAGCACGCGCTCGGTTAGGTCATAGATGCGGGTGAAGCCCGCCACTTCACGCCGCGATGTCGTCAGCTGGCCCGTCCAGAACAGCCATTCCACAGCTGTCTTGGCGTCACTCCAGCCCCACCAGCCGCCAGCGCCAGCTGAGCCGCCAGCGAACTCGGAGGCCGCCATCGCGCCCTGGCTACGCACCTGGCCCAGCACGCTGTTGACGAAGGGTCGCCGCTCAGATGCAAACCGGGCAAGGTGGCCATACAAGTCTTCGCCGCGCTCAGCCGCCGCCATCCGCCAACGAAACAGCGGATACATCTCGACCGGCACCAGTGACGCCTCATGCGCCCAATACTCGAACAACCGCCGTGTGCGCTGGCGCGGCTGGCTGGTGCCATGGCCCGCATCAGTCTCGAGGTGCACCGGTTGATAAGCGCCCAACCGCGAAAACAGCGGCATGTAGTGCGCCCGCACCAGCACATTGACGGAATCGATCTGCAGCAGGCCCAGTTTGCCAATTGTCCGCCGGATGTCACGCAGCGTTGGCGCCGTCAGTCGCGCGCGATCGAGCCCTTGCGCTGCAATGGCGATGCGGCGGGCTTCAGCGGCGGACAGACGGGTTCGGGTCATGGTCCGAGGGCGATAGCGCTTCGTGGCATGGGTCAGCCAGGAAATCCGTCAGTCTGCCGCAGCGCTTCGGCGAGCACGATGCCGCAGGCGACCGCCAGGTTGAGTGACCGCAAGGGTGGGCGAAGCGGAATTCGGACGTGCGCGTCGGCAGCGTCGCGGACGCTGTCGGAGACGCCGCCGCTCTCGCGTCCGAACAGCAACACGTCATCCGCGTGATAGGCGAACGCGCAGTGGTTTTGTTCGGCATGGGTGGTCGCCAGGACGAGGCGGCAGCCGTCCAAAGTTGTCAGGAAGTCAACAAATGCAACGTGCCGGGTGATCGTGACATGATCCAGGTAGTCGAGGCTGGCGCGACGCAGGGCGCGGTCCGTCATGTCGAAACCGGTTGGACCGATTACGTCAACGGCGACGCCAAAGCATGCCGCCAGCCGGAGGATCGTGCCGGTGTTCTGAGCGATGTCGGGCTGGTAAAGGGCAATGCGCATGGGAGCTTGATTTATCCCGTCCGGTGCTGGGTGAGGGCAAAGAGTCGCGCTTGGCGCGGGCCCCGAGGGGATGCGCAGCAGCTATCTTTTGACATATGAGATGACGCATCGGAAACCCTGACGCGTGCCCGTGATGACCGTCTGCTGCCCAGCTGGGGCGGTACGGGCAGGGCGAGTGTTCCGGGTGCCGGTTGCGAAGGAGAACCCGTCATGGCTACCAAACATGCTGCAATCGACCACGCGCCAGGATCGCATGCCGCGACCGCACAGTCCGGTCACGCGGCGACAGTTGCCGGTGATGGTGCGGGTGACGGGCATGCGCACGGTTCGCGGCGCGATATCCTGCAGATCATGGCGGGCAGCTGGGCCCTGGTTGGCGTCGGCGCGCTGGTCTGGCCGCTGATCGACCAAATGAACCCGGACGCTTCAGCTTTGGCGCTGGGCTCGACCGAAGTTGATCTGGGACCGATCGCCGAAGGCCAGGCGATTACTGTCGTTTGGCGCGGCAAGCCTGTGTTCATCCGGCATCGCACCGCCAAGGAAATCCAAGAGGCTAAGGCTGTGCAACTGGCCGATCTGCCGGATCGCCAGGCGCAAGTCACGGGTAGCAAGGCTGGTCTTGACGCCTCTGACGTCAACCGGACCAAAGCCGGCAAGGAACAATGGCTGGTGCTGGTTGGCATCTGCACCCATCTCGGCTGCATCCCGAAGGGGCAAGCTGTGGGCGATGTGCGCGGCGACTACGATGGCTGGTTCTGCCCATGCCATGGCTCGGCCTACGACACATCTGGCCGCATTCGCAGGGGCCCAGCGCCGCGCAATCTGGAAGTGCCGCCTTACGATTTCACCTCTGACACGCGCATCAAGATCGGTTGAAGGACGAGCAAATCATGGCCCATGAATCCTCGTACAAGCCGAATTCCGCGTTCGAGCGCTGGATGGACGAGCGGCTGCCGCTGATCCGGATCGGCTCAGACCTGCTGACTTTCCCGACGCCGCGCAACCTGACCTATTTCTGGACCTTTGGCGGCATCCTGACCGTGTGCCTGCTGATCCAGCTGGTGACCGGCATCGTGCTGGCGATGAACTACGTGCCCAACGAGGCAATGGCGTTCGATTCGGTGCAGCGCATCAAGCGCGACGTGAATTGGGGCTGGCTGATCCAGGGCATGCACGCGGTCGGCGCGTCGATGTTCTTTTTCGCCGTTTACGTTCACATGTTCCGTGGCGTGTACTACGGTTCGTACAAAGCTCCGCGCGAGATTCTGTGGCTGCTTGGCTGCCTGATCTATCTGCTGATGATGGCAACGGCCTTCATGGGCTACTCGCTGGTCTGGGGGCAGATGAGCTTCTGGGCGGTGACGGTCATCACCAATCTGTTTTCCTCACTTGACGAGTTGATCCCGGGTCTCGGCACCGGCATCCTGCAGTGGATACTCGGCGGCTATTCTGTCAACAACGCCACGCTCAACCGGTTGTTCAGCCTGCACTTCCTGCTGCCGTTCGCGATCACCGGGCTGGTCGTTCTGCACATCTGGGCGCTGCATGTGGCCGGCAACAACAACCCGACCGGGCTGTCGATCAAGAAGGACAGCGACGCGATCCCGTTCCATCCGTACATGACGGTCAAGGACGGCTTTGCCCTGGCGTTGTTCGCCATATTGTTCGCCTGGTTCGTGTTCTGGATGCCGGCTTATCTCGGCCACGCCGTCAACTACGAACCGGCCGACCCGCTGAAGACGCCGACGCACATTGTGCCGGAATGGTACTTCCTGCCATTCTACGCGATGTTGCGCGCGGTCCCGAGCAAGCTCGGCGGCGTCATCACCATGTTCTCGGCTATCATCGTGCTGTTCTTCCTGCCGTGGCTGGATACATCACGCGTGCGTTCAGCCAAGTACCGGCCACTCTACCGGATCTTTTTCTGGGTGCTGGTGATCGCCTGCCTCGGGCTCGGATATCTGGGTGCCAAGGCGCCGGATGGCTGGTTCGTGTTCTGGTCGCGGGTGCTGACGATCTATTACTTCGCGCACTTCCTGATCATCACCCCGCTGCTTGGCTTGATCGAGACGCCGCGAGCGATGCCCAACAGCATCACCGATGCGGTGCTTGGTAGTGGCGGTGGGCTTCCAGCAGGCGCGGCAGCCGCGCCTGAAAAGCGCTGACGGACGAAGGGGAAACTTGAAAATGACGGCAATGATCCTCCTTCGTGGCCGCAACCTGCTGGCTGTCGCGCTGTTGTCGGCGTCTGGTGCGGTTGGCGCGCTGGCGGCCGAGGGCGAGCCGGTAATCCCGCGCTCGCAATGGTCGTTCAGTGGTATCAACGGCCGCTTCGACAAGGCGCAGCTGCAGCGCGGCTATCGCGTCTACAAGGAAGTCTGTGCGAGTTGCCATTCGATGCGGCTAGTGCGCTATCGCAATCTGATGGAGGCGGGCGGTCCTGGCTTCACGGAGGGCCAAGTCAAGACGCTTGCTGCCGAAGCTGAGATCCAAGACGGCATTGACGAAAACGGCAAGCCAATCCTAAGGCCAGGCCGGCCAGCCGATACCTTCAAGCCACCGTTCATCAATGACGCCGCCGCGCGCGCTGCCAATGGTGGTGCCTTGCCGCCGGACCTGTCGCTGATGGGCTATGCCCGCGACGCGCATGCCGGCGCGGCTTTCGAGCCAGCGCAATGGTTCAGCGACATCAGCAGGGTCTATCAGGAAGGCGGCACCGACTACCTGCACATGCTGTTGCAAGGTTACGCCGACAAGCCGCCGCCGTATAAGCTCGAAAACGGCCACCACAAACAGATTGCCGAAGCTGAGGCCAAGCCAGAGTCGCCGCGCTGCGCATCGATCAGCACCAGCGAGGACGGCAAGGAAACCTGCAATGCGATGGCGGATGGCTTGTACTACAACAAGTATTTCCCGGGTCACCAGATCGCCATGCCGTCACCGTTATCGGACGACTTGATCCGTTACACGGATGGTTCGCCGACGACAGTCGCGCAGTACGCCAAGGACGTCGCCGCCTTCACCATGTGGGCAACCGACCCGCAGCTTGAGGAGCGCAAATCCGTCGGCCTGCGCATCATGATCTACCTGTTTGGCCTGGCAGCTCTGCTGTACTTCGCCAAGCGCCAAGTCTGGGCCCGCCTCGGTAAGCACTGAGTGGCGGACCCTGGCGACATAAGCACGACGGGAATCGTGTCGCTTCCGCTCCGTTGCTGATGCGTGATGGTACGGAAATACCTCAGTTCGCTTCCACCGAGGTCGAAAGGGCTCTGGGGCCCTTCCGGCAAGCGCTTGGAGTGGCCGAAGGCCATCGCCAACCAGCTTCGCCGTTACCAAAGTCCGCCACCGCAACAATTTCCACTCGATCTACTGCCACGAGCCCGGCGGCGTCCTGTCCGAAATCGCCACCGATCCCGCCCGGTTTGGCCGTCGACAAACCTCTCGAACGCCTCGGCATGGCGCTGATGCTGCCAGCTTGGCTTGAGCCGAGATCGGCCCGACTGGAACAAAGTCTGCCGCCGCTGAGTTGAGGTGATTAGGTTCGCGCAGCGGCATTGCGCGTCAGGCTGGACTAACGCCAGGCACGCTGCAGCAGTCAGCTGCGTCAATGAGGCGAAGCGCAATTCGAGTCAGATGCAGGCGGGCCCATCGTGCAATCCACCGTGATAACCCCTAAGCCCGGCCACACGGTGATTGATCCGGTCTGCGGCATGAAAGTCGATCCGCTTACGGCGACGCACAAGTCCGATCATGCTGGCCGGCCCTACTATTTCTGTTCCGCCGGTTGCCGGGCGAAGTTCATCGCCAGCCCGCTGACCTATCTCGCGGCGAAGTTGGAACCGGCTAAGGCCGAGGCCGCTGCCACTGGAAACATCTACACCTGCCCGATGCACTCCGAAATCCGGCAAACCGGCCCAGGCGCGTGTCCGATCTGCGGCATGGCGCTAGAGCCGGTGATGGCAAGCGCCGAACCGGGGCACAACCCCGAACTGATCGACATGACGCGGCGGTTCTGGATCGGACTGGCGCTGACCGTGCCGGTGTTCGCCTTGGAGATGGGCGGGCATCTGACGGGCTTGCATATGCTGCTCGGCAAGCAGGCCGCAAACTGGATTCAGCTGGCACTGGCGACGCCGGTCGTGCTGTGGGCCGGTTGGCCGTTCTTCGTGCGCGGCTGGCATTCGCTGCTGACGCGCCATCTCAACATGTTCACGCTGATCGCCATGGGCACCGGCGTTGCCTGGTTGTTCAGCATCGTCGCGACGCTGCTACCGGGCATCTTCCCGCCCGCCTTCCGGCAAGCCGATGGCGCCGTTGCAGTGTATTTCGAGGCGGCGGCGGTGATCACGGTGCTGGTGCTGCTTGGCCAGGTGCTTGAGTTGCGCGCGCGCGACCAGACGTCCGGCGCCATCCGCGCGCTGCTCGGCCTGGCGCCGAAATTCGCGCGCCGGATCATGGCGGGCGACGCCGACGAGGAAATCGCCATCGAGCTGATCGCCGTCGGCGATCGTTTGCGCGTCCGGCCGGGCGAGAAGGTGCCGGTCGACGGCGTGCTGCTGGAAGGCCGGGTGTCGATCGATGAATCGATGGTCACCGGTGAGTCGATGCCCGTTACAAAGGAACCGGGCGACAAAGTGATCGGCGGCACGCTCAACAGCTCCGGCGGCTTCATCATGCGAGCTGAGAAGGTCGGCCGCGACACCATGCTGGCGCGCATCGTGCAGATGGTGGCCGAAGCGCAGCGCAGCCGCGCGCCGATCCAGCGGCTTGCCGACCAAGTTTCCGGCTGGTTCGTGCCCCTGGTTATCTTGATCGCCGCACTGGCCTTTGTCGCCTGGTCGATTTGGGGGCCGGAGCCGCGCTTTGCCTATGCCATTGTTGCTGCGGTCGCCGTGCTGATCATCGCCTGCCCATGCGCTCTGGGTCTCGCAACGCCGATGTCGATCATGGTCGGCGTTGGCCGTGGCGCGCAAGCCGGCGTCCTGATCCGCAATGCCGAGGCGCTCGAACGGATGGAAAAAGTCGACACGATCGTCATCGACAAGACTGGGACGCTGACCGAAGGCAAGCCCGCCGTGACAGCTATCGTCACAGCCGCCGGCATCGACGAAGCCGAGTTGCTGCGACTGACGGCCAGCGTCGAGCAGGCGAGCGAACATCCGCTCGCTGCAGCTATTGTCGCGGCGGCCAAGAAGCGCGGCCTGGTCATGGCCAAGGTCGCCGATTTCGACGCGCCGACCGGCCGGGGCGCGACCGGCACCGTGGAAGGCAAGCGGATTGTCATCGGCAATGCCAAAATGCTCAGGGAAGCGGCCATCGCGACCGACGCCCTTGATGGAGCTGCCGAGGCCCTGCGCCAGGACGGCGCAACGGCGATCTTCGTCGCCATTGACGGCAAGGCGGCGGGCGTCATCGCCATCGCCGATCCGGTCAAGGCCTCGACGCCGGCTGCGCTCGCCGCGCTGAAAGGCGCCGGTATCCGGGTGGTGATGCTGACCGGTGACAACCGCACGACCGCTGACGCCGTGGCGCGCCGGCTCGGTATCACGGAGGTGGAAGCCGATGTGTTGCCGGATCAGAAGGCCGCTGTCGTGGCGCGGCTGAAGGCAGCAGGTCGCGTCGTGGCGATGGCCGGTGACGGCGTCAACGATGCGCCGGCTCTGGCCGCCGCCGATGTCGGCATCGCTATGGGCACCGGCACCGATGTTGCCATGGAAAGCGCAGGCGTGACGCTGTTGCGCGGCGATCTGATGGGCATCGTCAAGGCGCGCGCCCTGTCACGCGCGACCATGGCCAACATCCGCCAGAACCTGTTCTTCGCCTTCATTTACAACGCCGCCGGCGTGCCGATCGCGGCCGGCGTGCTGTATCCAGTGTTCGGCATCCTGCTGTCGCCGATGATTGCGGCGGCAGCGATGGCGCTGTCGTCCGTCAGCGTCATCGCCAACGCCATGCGCCTGCGCGCAATCGAGCTGTGAGCCTGGAAGATTTCCGCATGGCGCTTGCGGCACCCAGGCCATGGATCGAGACAAGGCAGGCGCGGTCTGGAGTCGGCTACCGCCGTTCGTCGTTCAGGACCATCCATGCCAGCAGCCGCTGAACTACGTTCCAACCGACTTGGGCTGAAAGGTGCGGCTGGAGATGACAATATCGCCCCATTGCCTAAGCGGGATTGAATTGCGACCAGTCTTTGCATCAACGACGAACCAGCCATCCGGACCGAAACTCAGACAATTCGGGTGGATGTCACGGGGTGCCTTTGAGCGTGCCTGGATGCGGACACTATTGCCGCCCCGGATCGCGGCGGCGAGCGCGGCAATGCGTGGATCAACAGGTTCGGTCGGAACCGCGGCCACAAAAGTGAACCGACGTTGCGCGACTTCCACAATTGATCTCACTGAATCCGGGAACGACTCGATCAGCTTCTCGCAGGCCCGCATGCCGGCGGCGTTCATGCCAAGCGCCGTGAGTTCCGGAAAAGGCCGTTTCAGTATAACGGCCAGCGCTTCGGCTTCGTCGGCCGTCAGGCCCGTCAACCGGGTGCGATAATTGAACCCGAGTTCGATGCCGCCTTGATTGCCCTGGTGCACGATGATCGGCAGGCCGGCCTCAGTCAGCGCATCGACGTCGCGCAGGATCGTGCGGCGCGCCACTTCCAATTCACTGGCAAGCTGGACACTGGTCAACCGCCCGCGGTTTTGCAGCAGCAGCAATATCCGCAGCAGTCTCGACGCCCGCATCGCCGTCACCCAAACATGACAGAAGATGTCACGTTAGCGGAGTTACAAGCTTCGGCATAGGGTCCACTGGAAAAGGACGAAGCCCATGAGCACGGTCACCTACGGCACTGGCGAGAAGGACGACCCCTGGATACTGAAGACGCCGTCGCAAACGTCCGACTATCAGGCATGGCGCGATGAAGCGGCTGATCCGCCAGCCCTGATCGTGCAGGTCGGCGCGACGCGGTTGTCGTACCAGCTGCGAGCCATCAATGATCTGCACGCCATGCTCCAGGAACGGGGGGATTGGGTGCTCCTTGGCAATGCCGACGAAGGCAAGCCGGTCAACGATGGAACTGTGGAAGCCTGGGCGCGCGCCGACGACAACCCGGTCGGTGGCTATTATGGCTTACGCAAAGGCTATCGCGGCCGCTTCGCCAACTATGTGACGCCCGTGCTGGAGGTGCTCGGACTGGCGGAACTGGAGCACACCGCCCGCAACAATCGGGCGCGCGCGCTTTGAACGTCGGGATGGCCGAGAATACTAACCTTCACAGACCATGACCGATGATGGTTCCGATGCGGTGAGTAGGCAGACCTAGCCTCGACCTGGGCCTGGTGCCTGCCAGTTTCCGGGCCCGCCACACCCACCGCCGTCCACCCCGCCGTTAGCCGGGGTGACGGGGGTGGGTGCCATCGGGCAAAAAAAAATCAGGTTTGTGTTAAAAAAGGGAATTTAGCC
>JANNSA010000268.1:0-2650 GCA_031402115.1 Hyphomicrobiaceae bacterium
ACGTCATCTTCTCGAACAACGTCATGCTGGCCGGTCACTGCACGGTCGGCGACTTCGCCATTATCGGCGGCGGCGCGGCCGTGATCCAGTTTGCGCGAGTTGGCGCACATTCCTTCATCGGCGGCATGTCGGCGTTGGAACACGACCTGATCCCCTATGGCATGGCTGTCGGTAACCGCGCCTATCTGTCAGGGCTCAATATTGTTGGCCTGCAACGGCGTGGTTTTCCGCGTGCTGATATTCACAGCCTGCGGCGCGCCTACCGGCTGATGTTCGCCAATGAGGGCACGCTGCTTGAGCGCGTCGATGACGTGGCGGCGGAGTTCAAGGACCACCCGATCGTCACCGAGATCGTCGCCTTCATCCGCGCTGGCGGCAAGCGTGCGATCTGCACGCCCAAGGACAGCACCAATTCCTCCGCCTGAAGTGCGCCAACGACGGGTGGGGACGGCGAGGCGCAATCACCATGATGCTAGGCAGCAAACTCGCGATCTTGGCGGGCGGTGGCCAGTTGGCGGTTGAGGTGGCGGCTGCCGCTGCAGCGGCTGGTCAGCCCCTGTTTGTCATCGGCATCGAAGGCGAGGCCGAGGCCGCGCTTGACCAGTTTCCGTCCTCCCGCATCCGGCTCGGCCAGATCGGCAGGCTGATGCAGCTCCTGCGTGATGAGAAGTGCCAGGAGCTGGTCATCATCGGCAGCGTTAGACGGCCCGACCTGCGCAAGATCGGCCTGGATTTTGGCGCGCTGCTGACGCTGCCCCTCATCTTCCGGCTGATGGTTGGTGGCGACGAAGGCATGCTGACGCGCATCGTCGGTTTCTTCGAGCAACGCGGTTTTCGCGTGCGCGGCGCTCACGAGATTGCCCCGCATCTGGTCGCCAGTGCCGGCGTGCTTGGCAGACACCGGCCAAGCCGTCGCGACCAAGCCGATATTGCTTTGGGCATGACGGTCACGCATCGGCTGGGCGAACTCGATGTCGGCCAAGGCGCGGTCGTGGCGCGCGGTCATGTGCTGGCGGTGGAGGCGGCTGAGGGTACGGACCAGATGCTCGCCCGCTGCGGGGCGTTGCGGCAATGGGGCCGGCAGCGTTCAGGCCGGCGGATGGGCGTGTTCGTCAAGCGGCCACGGCCTGGGCAAGAGCTGCGCATCGACATGCCGGCGATTGGGCCACAGACCATCGCGCGCGCCGCTGAAGCCGGCCTCGCCGGCATTGCCGTAGAGGCTGGTGGCGTGCTGCTCGCCGAGCGTGCAGATTTGATCGCTGCCGCCGATGCCGCCGGGTTGTTCCTGATCGGCGTCGCGGTTAAGGACTGAGCCAGACGCACACAAGAACACGGGCGCCGACAGGGGCGCCCGGTTCCAAGAACTTTCATAGCTCACGCGCGTCAGGTGCGTTTGACGAGACGCAGCACGAACAGCAGGATGACAGCGCCGATCACCGCGTTGACAATCTGGCCGATGATACCGCCACCAATATTCAAACCAATCTGCGGCAGCAGGAATCCGGCGACGACGGCACCGAGGATGCCAACGACAATGTCGCCAACCAGGCCGAAACTACCGCCCTTCATGATCTGACCAGCGAGCCAGCCCGCGACGGCGCCGATGACCAGCCAAACAATAAGACCAACGATGTCCATGATGCTCTCCCTTTAGTCTGTTGTGATTCACACGCAACAAGCCCCACGCGCGCTAACGTCGCATCGGATTGGCATCCTTGCAACGCCTAGTCCGCGATTGTCGGCTGATTCGCTCTGAAGCGATACGCTGTGGCGTCAAAGCATCATGTGTGGCTGGGTCGTGCGCGGCTTCAATGCTTGGCTTGCGCCCTGAGAATGGTCAGCGCGAAGAAGCCGAACACGCCAGCGAAAGCGAAGTCGATGACGCGCATGATGCGGGGGTTGCGCTTCAGCCAGCCGACCATGCGTGCGGCAACCAGGATCATCGCGAACGAAAACGGGATGTTGAAAGCGATGAAGAACAATCCAAGGAACAACAGCTGGCCACGGACATTTGGATCCTGCGCGTTGACGAACAGCGGCAGGAAAGTGACGAAGAACAGCACTACTTTCGGGTTCGAAAGATTGATCAGGAAGCCGCTGAGGAAACTGGACCATAAGGCAGCGGGCTGCGGCGCGGCGCCGGCGTCGACCTGCAAGACAGAGCCGCGCCGGATTGCGCCATAGGCCAGCCACAGCAAGTAGAGCGCGCCGACCACCTTCATCACATTAAACGCCACCGGACTGGCGTTGATCAGCACCGAGATTCCAAGCGCCGCCAGCACCGAGTGCACCAGGCAGCCGAGATTGGTGCCGAGCATTGCCGCCAATCCCGCTGGCCGGCCACCGGCAATGGTCTTGGCCAGCCACAGGCTCATGTCGGGCCCTGGCGTCGCGAACAGAATGAAGCAGGCGACGCTGTATTGCAGCAGCACGCTGGTTGACGGCACAAAGTCGAACATTACAGTTCCCCGTTGTGGCTGATAGCGTGCGTCTGCGTCTGCCGCTTAGCCCAGCGACGAGCCTGGAACGCCGAAATCGGGCATCACCCGTCAAACCCAGGACTCGGGCCTTTGCGGCCAGGTCCAAGCACCATGATGCCGTCGGGTCCGGCAATCAAGGCGGCATCGGCGAGGTCGATGAACAGTCCGGT
>JANNSA010000269.1:0-5731 GCA_031402115.1 Hyphomicrobiaceae bacterium
CAGCGCACTCCGACCGCCCACGGGCATGTTGAGGAATCGGCCCTGCAAGCTGCGTAGCGACGTGCCCGCCTCTTTTTCGAGCTGGCCAATTTGCGTCGCGTTGGCGATCAGCGCCACCATATCTTCGAACTGACCGCCGAAGGCGCCGTGGATACCCATATAGTTGCGCGTGCCTTCCTCGATCTTCGAGGCGCTGGTGCGGGTTTTGGCGCCGGCTAGCGCCAGCATACTGGCTCGGTTCCGCGTAGTCTCGTCATACCCCTTGCCGTCGGCGGGAGCACCATAAATAATGTTGTACGAACCCAGCGCCTTGGTGATCACCTCTGCTTTTGCGTCGACGTCTGACATCTGCACCAGAGCCGATGCTTTCATCACCGCCTTGGCCTTGGCGTAATCTAGCCCCATCTTCACAGCTTCCATGCCGGCCTTCGACAGGTTTTCCGGCATCACGCCCATGGCGCGCGATAATTCCGTCGCTGCTTCGCGCAGCTTGACCGCTTGCTCGCGCGCATACGCCATGCGATCGCCGTCGCTTTCGAATTTTTTACCCGCGTCATTCTTATCGTTGCCGAGGAATGCGGCCTGCGCGCCCCAAATGCTGGCATTAAACCCGCGCGCAGATTCCAACAGCCCGCGCATACTGAAACCGGCGGCGGCAGCCGCCACGCCTAGATTAGTGGTGGAGCGGGACATCCGGTCGAGGCCATTGGCTGCCGACCGGTAAGCGTTCGCAGAGAATTGACCGAGGCTGACGCGCTTCGAGGCGTTTGCAATGCCGTCAATATCGGAGCGGATTTTGGTCAAGACGGCGCTGGCAGAGTTCTCTATGACGACACGGCCTTTTAGGTCGCCGATCGATGCCATTTAACGGGAACCCTTGTATCTCTTGAGCATTCGTGAGGTGCCCTGCATGTGCTCCATCACCGCTTCCGGCGAGCGCGACAGAAAAACGTCCGGATCGACATGGTAGTGATGCGCCAGAAAATATGCGGCGCTCACGATTTCTTCGACCGGGAGGTCGGCAGGAAAAAATCGAATAGCACGCCGGCGCAAGCGGCCAAGTCCTCGAATTCGAGTTGATCGACGGTGTGCGGAGGAAGTGGCGGCGTCGCCAGCAATTCGATGTATTTGGCGACTGCGTCCCATCGCTGCTCGACGTCCTCGATCGTGACGCCGTCGGCTTTCAGCACAATTCTAAACGGTGTGCCGGCCGTTCTTATCTCTTTAGTGACCGGCCGGCGCAGCGTTATGCGCGAAACTGGTTCGCCATGCGCCATGTACGATTTGGAAAAATGCACAACACCTGCCTCTGTCGGCGGGGCTGGATCGCCCACCGCGGCCGCAAGTGCGTATCGCGACGTCGCCAGGTCCTCGTTCGCATCATCTTCGCTTTGATCAAACGCCCGCATGCTCGGCCGGTGGCGCTCCTCGATCGGCGGCGGCCGACGCTCTGGTGCAAGGCCGTTGGTCTCAAGTTGACGGGTCGGCGGTCGATCGACCGCGCTCCGGTTGAAAATGGTCATGCTATCCCCCCAAGTGGTGCTCCGCGCGTTCCACCAGAACGCGCGCCCGTAAGTCCGTCGCGGGCGGCCGTCTCCCCGCAGGGAAATCGCCCGCGACCACTAATCAAGTCAATTCTTCGCCCGACAACCCGCAGAACTTCACCGGATAGGAGCCTTCCTCCGAGTCGACCTCGGACGAATCCTCCCACCAGGCGTTGCGGATCAGGATGGTTTTGCCGTTGGCCAGCGTCAGCGTCACGGTCGAGTCGCGGATCGCCTCGAGCCGCTTGACCAGCGTGCCCGGCATGTCGGTGACATCGCCGGACACGAACGGTGCGACCGGCATTTCCTTATAGCCGTGCACCGCGTCCTGGCCGACGATGACCTCGCGCTTGACGGTGTTGACCTGGTATTTCCATTTGCCGCGGATGGCGATCTGTTCGCTGTCCACTTTGAGGTAGGCGACACCAGCGATGCGGGATTGTGCCATGTTCGTCTCTCTTTCATTGCCGGTTGCGAATGCCGTTCCGGCAGACGGCCGGAAGCGGCGGGATGAGTGTGTGGGGCTAACCGTCGCGCGCGGCCGGCTCCCCGGCAGGGGAGACGCGCGCGACCACTAGATCAAGCGATGGCGAGCGGCCGGTCCGGAAGTTTGGACGGATACTGCAACCGGTACTGTGCCAGCACCGCGAACACGTCGAGCTGGTTGACGAGGTCGGGCGGGTAGAGCACGTCGAGGCGGTTCGGGTTCGAGACGTTGCGCTCGACGATCAGATTGGCGACGAACGCATCGGCGTTCTCGACAATGCCGAGATATTCCATCTCGCGATAGTGTCCGACAATCTCGGCCTTGACCACGGCGGGCGTTGCAATCGCCTGTCCGGGCCCATAGCGCGTCCCGTCGTTGCCGAGCTTGTGGCGCGGGAATTTCTGCTGGATTCGAAACCGCAGCGAGCGCAGCACATAGCTCAGCGTATTCAGCGTCTGCACCTTGAGGAACGCGTCGTCGTCCTGACCGAACTTGTTCTTTTGATACATCGTGAACGAGGTCAGGATCTGCACCTTGCCATCGGCGGTCTCGACGCCGCACGAGATGCCGTCGAAGGCGAGCGCGTTCTGCTCGTTCTTGTTGTAGCGCAGTTCTGGAATCGCCGGCAGCATGCCGATCAATTCCTCCGTGTGGAACGGACGGGCGGGATCGTTCAGGGCGCTGCGATGGGCGTTGGCCGCGAACATCGCGGCACGAACCCACGCAGGTGTCGGCGATGCACGATAGCCAAAGCAGGTGACGTGAGCGCCGTTGCGACCAGCGCCAAACGTCTGCAGGGCGCCAGCCGTGCCATCGCGGGCCGTGTAGACGTGACCATAAAGCTGTTTCACCCAGCTCCAGCGGCCGGTGTCACCCTCATGATTCATGAACACGTCGAGCGCATCGAGCGTCGTGGTATCGCTCCACGGCACGACGAAGGTGTCGTATTCCTGGTCGCCGAGATTGGCCAGCGCGGTCGTCAGATCAGGAACGCCGACGCCGGACGCCAGTGCGGTGATCGTCAGTGTTACGCCGCCAGGCAGCGCTTCGCCGCCGAGCGGCCCGCGATAGCTGTGGCGCACATCGATGCCGTTGCCGTCCTCGCCCTTCCACTTGGCGGTCAGGGTGACGGTGGCCGTTGCCGACGTGGCAGTGACGACGAGATCGGTGGCGGCGTTGACGGCGGCGGCAATCGCGGTCGCAATCGCGGTCGCGCTGTCGCCGGAGAGCACCGGAACCGAGACCTTGCGGCCGCCGATATAGAGGCTGATGGTGCCAGATGCAGTGGCGGGGCCAGCCGCGACGATGGTGCCGGTGGCCGCGACCCCCGCACCGGGCTCGGTGAGGACAACGCCCCAGACTTCGTCGAAGGCGTTGTTCTGGAACCAGCCCCAGGCCGTGTCGGCGAAGTGCGAGCCTGATCCACCCATGCTGCGCGCCTGGTCGTGCGATGCGATGCGCACCAGCGCGTTGGCAACACCGAGACCGGCACTGGTCTTGTAACCGAAAATCACGGCACGGCGATAATCGGTGAATACACCCGCACGCGATGGGTCGACCTCGGCCCAGAACAGCGGCAGCCGCAGCGACTGCGGAATGAAGTTAAAGCTCGTCGGCATGATCAGGCATCCTTCTTCGGCGTTTTGGGCTCAGGCTTTATCGTGACATCGCCGTCGCGCTCGAGGCGACGCAGATCGACGCTGTCGAGCATGACCTCGCCACCGGCCGCGATGCGCCGCCGCAGATCTGTCGGATTACGCAACAGCATGCCGGCGCGCGGCGTCACCAGAACACGGGTGCTCATGGGTCGGATCTCCAGGGGTTCAGGGTTGGGGCAGGGGAATAGTGCCACCGATGGTGGTTTCGCCAGCCGGGATGCCAGTATCGAGCCCGACTGTTTCCAGCGCGTCGATGTCTTCGGAAATCGCGATAGACCACTGGCTCTGCCACAGCAGGTCTATGGAGATTTGCACGCGGCCAGTGACCTCACCGGCATCGGGCGGCACGTCAAACATCACCATCAGGCCGCCGATGCCTTCGCCGTCGACGAGCCACTCGGGCCAGGTCGGCAGCAGCGCGTCAAGAACCCGTTGCGATCGCTCGTGCAACGTGCGGCGCAGTGTCGAGCCATCGTTGGAGACATCGCGGATCTCGATGCCGAGTTTGGTCACATGCTCGAACTGCGGCAGGCCAGTGCGGCCGGAGCCAGCCGTTGGGCGGGCCTCGTCGCCCGCAATGAAAATGTCGCAGGTCGGTAATTGCTCATCGCGCGTCGGTGTTTCGCGGTGCTCGGTAACGCTGACGCCCGCAACGCCCGCCACCAGCAACCGGCTGCGAATGCCATCGCACCAGGTGTCATAGATCAGCATGAGCGGTTCAGCCTTTTAAGGAAACTGCCCCGAGACTCACGCGCGCGCCTCGGGGCACCGGCCTGGCAGACCGGGAGGGGCAGGTCGCCAAGCAGGATCGCGTTACTTCGGATCGACGCTGAAGCGCCAGTTGAGACCCAGGCGGAGGGCATGCTGGCCGGGCTCAAGGTTCAAGCCGCCGATCACCGTTTCCGAATCAAAGCGGCTATAGCGATATTCGAGCTTGGCGGAGAGGTTCGGGGCGACGATTGCTTCGACACCCGCACCGGCAACGTACCCTGAGAAGTCCGGCAGCGACGCGAAGTTGGCGGTAGCTTCGGCCTGGGTGTAGCCCGCGAGGCCATACACCAACATGTCACGCCAGATGACACCGGCGCGACCGCCAGCCGTCCACTGCCCCTTCAGCGATGCCTTGGCAGCGCCGAACGAGGTCTCCAGATCCTGCCACGTGTAGTCAGCAAAGGCGCCAACCACGAAACCGCTGAGCTCGACGTCGCAACCAGCGCCGAGGCCCGCCTGCACACCGTCTGCCGCCAGATCGACCGCACCGGCAATCTCTGTCGAGGTCGCGGCAAGGCCTGCATGACCGCCGACGTAGCAGCCTGTCCATTTGGCAGCCTTGGCATCCGGGGCCGCCAGCACAGCGCCGAAGCCGGTCATCAATAGCCCGAGCGCCAGCGCGCTCAATCGCAAGAGGTGGGTTTTCATGGGTCGTCCTTGTTGGGTTGGAGCGGGTTTCAGCGCCTGCGCTGAAGGATCAAATCCACCCAGCCGTCACCGTCGGGATGGATGTCGCGGATCTGGTGCACGACGCCGGCGACCGTCACCCGGTCACCTTGCTTCGGCGTCAAGCCCAGATCGGCTGTACGCACGCCGATCACCGGCACGGTCGTTGAGTGGCCGGCGGCCTTCATTTCGGACGCGGCCACTTCCTCGAGTACGATTTCATGGTCGGCATCGAACACGCCCTGGATGCTGAAAGCCGGTGCGCCGGGTAGCGATACCAGCGGCTGATAGGTTGCTGGCACCGCGAACTGATCCAGCACCGCGACATTGACGAGGGCATCCAAGTCAACGGGCATTTTTATTGCGCCTTTGTACTAAGCTACGGCTTCGTTGAGGGCCGCAATCAGATCGACCTTGCGCATGCGGCCGACATTGGCGATGCCCGCATCCTCGGCCAGCGCCCGCAGATCGACGACGGTCATTTCGTCATAAGTCCGCTGGATCGTTGCACCGTGCGCTGGAGCCGCGCGCGGTGGATTGGGCGCGATACTACTGACGGCAACAACAGGTGCTGCCTCCACCGGCACCAGCTCACAGATGCCAGC
>JANNSA010000270.1:0-1786 GCA_031402115.1 Hyphomicrobiaceae bacterium
CTTCACTATCCTCAAGCAACACGGCCGTGCGGCGGTGGTGCTGCCGGACAACGTGCTCTTTGAAGGTGGCGCGGGCGAGACGATCCGTCGCGAATTGCTCAAGCAGGCGGACGTTCATACGCTGCTGCGCCTGCCAACCGGCATTTTTTACGCGCAAGGCGTGAAGGCGAACGTCCTGTTCTTCGACCGCAAGCCTGCGCAGGAAAAGCCCTGGACCCGGAAGCTGTGGATCTACGACCTGCGCACGAACATGCATTTCACGCTCAAGGAAAATACCCTTAAGCGCAGCGACTTGGACGACTTCGTCGCCTGCTACAACCCGAAGAATCGAATCGACCGCAAGGAAAGCGAACGCTTCAAGTCCTTCACTTACGAAGAACTGACGAAGCGCGACAAGGTGAACCTGGACATCTTCTGGCTTAAAGACGACGCCTTGGAAGAATCCGCGAACCTACCCGCGCCCGAGATCATTGCCGCCGATATCGCCGCCGATCTCGAAGCGGCGTTGGAGCAGTTCGCGACAATCGCAGATGAGCTCGGTGTCGGGAAATAGCTTGTGGTCGCAGGGGTAGACGTAGCAATGGGGCTTTGAATGAAAGAAACCCGATACACTCCCCAAGGTCCCGAAGCCGAGTTCGAACCGGGTTCGCGCGGCCGTGTTCTGCGCAACCTGCTCGGTATCACTCGCGTGCGCGACATGAACGAAGCCGAATCACAGGCACTGGAGCTGGCACAGGAGGCTGCGCTGGACCGATACGGACCGGATCATCGCTTCACCGCCGATGACATCTGCACGCTACATCGGCTCTGGCTCGGCCCGATCTACTCTTGGGCGGGCAAGTATCGCAGCGTCAATATCGGCAAGGATGGCTTCCAGTTCGCGCACGCACCACTGATCCCGGGCTTGATGGCGGAACTCGAGCGGGGCTCGTTGCGGCGGCACACGCCTTGTCGCGAGGTGAACGATTCTGATGTGGCCCGAGCCTTGGCGGAGGTACACGCGGAGCTGATCCTGGTGCACCCGTTTCGGGAGGGCAACGGTCGGCTTGCTCGCATGCTGGCCCTGTTGATGGCCTTGCAGGTGGGATTACCGCCGCTGGACTTCAGCCCGTTGTCCGGACGTGGCAAACGTGCATACATTGCCGGCATTCATGCCGCAATGGGCCACGACTACATGCCGCTGGCCGCGATGTTTGCGCGCGTTATCGAGCGGTCGCGGCGACGCGCCGCTTCCAATGGGCAATAAAGTCGTCGGTGTTTGCGGGGGCGTCCGTGCGCTTGCCCTTGGTGAAGGGCGCACGGATGCCTTCGACCGCGGACGACGTTTGCGCCGAGATGCGCAAGGCCGCCTTACGGGCCACAGCCGATTTGAGGTGGGGGTTGGACTGCTTGAGCGTCATACTACGAATGATACGTCAGTGACGAGCGATTGGAAACGATGAACTCAAGTATTGGTGGCTTCCGGGTCGGGGCTGCAGTGTGCACAAAGAAGGTTTTTTCAAAGCCCGTTCGGATAATCGCCCTCCTATGCACCGCATCGTGTCACGCGTGGCAGAGTGTTCAGCGCGTAGTGAATTAGCGAGCGGCCAGAGCTGCAATGAGAAAACCTCACGGACAGACTCCGGGGCAGGCCACGTCTTCGAGACACGCCGCCTACTTCATCATTCTTGGCAGCCACAGGACCAGCTCCGGAACATAGGCGACCAGCAGGATCACCGCCATCCATGCGGCGATGAAAGGCCACAACATGCCCAGCGCGGCGTTGTAGCGGATGCCGGCGATGCGG